>NZ_JBTHHJ010000003.1:0-73831 GCF_054353855.1 Mycoplasma sp. 4423 | reverse complement strand
ATCAATATACTTCAAAATACTATATTGATATGATAGAAAGAAAGAATGGAAAAGTATCATTTTCAAGAGTTGGTAATTCTTTGGATAATAGAGAAATCGAGTATTGATTTTCTTGCTTAAAATCTGAATGACTAAAAAAGGTTGATTATTCAAAAATTACTTTCGTTGAATTAAAAAAACTAATACACCAATACATAATTTGATATAATACAAAACGAATTCAATCTGTTTTAGATTGAAAATCACCTCAGCAATATGCAGAGATGATACAATGTTAATTTTCTGTTAATTTTTATGTCCTTGTTTAATAATTAATACAAAGTAGGACGAAAGGATTAACAGGTATTTATGATAATCTTTTTGTCCTACTTTATGAATTTTGATAAAATGAAAACATAAAATAAGAAAGGAAAATATGAAAAAATTACTATTTGATTTAGGTGATCCAATTTCTGGTTTGGGTGGTATTGCTGGTGTTCCAGCACATAATGTTAAATTAGAAGTTCAAAATGAAGAAAAAAGAGTTGTATTAGATTTTATAAATGATGATTTGCTTACAAAAGATTTATTCAAAGATAATAATAAAATTTTAGATAATCTTACAGAAAGCATTGCTTCAAAAAGTAAAACTGTAACAAAAGCAACAACAGAAATTACTTTTTCAAACTTTAAGCAAATATCTGAAAACTTTATAAATATATATAAACAAAAGAAGTTAATTACAAATCAACAAGCAAGTAGATTAAGTGATTATATTAACAATAAAGGATTCGTAGAATTTAAAAAGAAACTTAAAAAAGACTTGAATAATTTCAAATCGGATTTAAGAAGTAAATATGAAGACTATAAAAGAAGAAATAGATCAAGTCAAGAAATTCAGCAAATTGTTTTAGATGGAGAAAAAGGTTATCAAATAAATATTAACAACCAACAAGAAAATTCAAAAAAATTAACTATTCACTTTTTTGAATTAGAAAAGCAAGTAAAACAATTAAATTCGATTTATAAAGATATAAATGATAATCTTGTTTATTTAAATAGTACACTAAAAAAATTATTAGCAGCACAAGTAAGTATGTCAGTTGCTTCTGTAATAAGTACAATAATAGGTTTTTTTAGCTTGGGCTGAGGCTTCATCGGGACAGTAGTTTCAACGACTGCATCAATTGGTCTAAGTATTGCAATCTCAAATATAAGAACACAAAGAGATGTATATTTAAATAATATGAAGCAATTACAAAAGATATTTAAACCATCAAAACAAAATATTGGTGAAAGTGTATATGAAGGTTATGGATATGCACGTAATGTAATTGATGGATATGCACTTAACATATTTTCAGCAGCAAAGAATTATAAGGAAGGTTATTTTTTTAAATTCGCTATCGAAGGGAGCACAAAACTTCTCAAATCACTTTTTATTCATATACCATCACTAGCCTTAGACGGACTCGATATATATACTAATGCTAACGAAATAAAACAAACAAACGATGTAGCAGTTAAAATAAATAATTTTTTATCTAGTATTGAATCAAAATTAATTGCTATCTCAAAAGAAATTGATGAGATTAAGAAAGTTGAATGAGTTGTTATAAAAGAGACACTACAAACTGATCTTTATAGTAACGGTGGAGTAGGAGGAAAAAATTTAGTTTTTAAAAACCTAAGCACTGGGCAAGTTCTGAATATAGATGAAATGCTGAAAAAATCTGACATACAACTATGATTATGAAATCTTAGGAAAGTTTATAACCCAAAAACCAAACAATTTTACATAAGAAAATTACCTAATCATACAAAAATAGATAATTTAGGGTAAAAATGCCATTAGAGTTTTATTTAGGAATTAATGGTGGTATGGCGGGTTTTATTCTATTAATTTTGATGCCAACTTTTATTTTATTGTATATTATAAGATATCAATATCCTTGTTTTATTATAGAAGATGTTTATAAACGTGATATAAAAATAAAATCAAATGAATATCACATTACTTTTATTAATGGTTGAAATAAAATACAAAAATATATATATAAAATCTATAAAGAACTTTTATATATTGTTTCAATTACAAGTTTTCTCTTAATTGTGATTTTCATTTATTATATTACTAATATGGTGCTTTATCAAAAAGAAGGTGGATCTTCCGGTATTTGAATATTTCAATTTTTAAGTATGTTAGTTATTCCTTATAGTGCATTTATGTTTGTATTCTATGTTTATATTAAAGGTTTTTTATTTAGTAAAAAGTCACTTAGACATTTTGAACTGCGTGTTAAACAAGCAATAGTTATAGAAGACCAACCACTATTAGATGCATCAGTATATTTTAATAACGGATTGAAACCAAATAATTATATATATATCCCAAGATGATTTTTTGACGATAAAGTTCGCTTATTAAGAGTTTCTTATTTTAAGAAAACTTTTAAAACAGATGCACAGGATGTATATGCATTCTTTATTTATAAAATGCACGAATCATTTAGAAAAGAACATGAGGCATATTATCACGGGCTATATTTTGACTATGTAAATTTTAATAATTAAGAAATTATTATGTATAAAGGTTTATAAAAAACAGATTCTCATTTTATATGATTCGAATAAAATTGTATAATATATTAACTTATGAAAATTATTGCAAATAATAAGCAAGCGCATCGAGATTATGAAATTTTAGATAAATATGAAGCAGGTATTCAACTACAAGGATGAGAGGTTAAGTCAGCCCGCGCTAATTCTGTAAGTATTGATGTTGCTTATGGTTCAATTTATAAAAATGAAATATATTTAAATGAAGCATTTTTTAAAGAATATATGCAAGTAAAATGTGAACCTACCCGAATCCGTAAGTTATTAATGCATAAAAGTGAAATTCGTAAGTTAAAACATATTTTGGATACTCAACAGGTTACACTTATTCCCTTAAAAATTTATTTTAACAAAGTATCAAAGATAAAAGTTGAAATTGCAGTTGCTAAAGGGTTGAAAAAGTATGACAAACGTGAAAGAATAGCCAAAAAAGAAGTTGAAAAAAGGTTACAAAAAACTTTAAAAACTTATTTGGGGGCATAATGGTTTCGACATATATAGGTAAATTTGTATCGCAGTAGTGTGGAAGACTATAATTTCTACTAGGCTTTTTTAAACGGAAAAGATAATAAAACAGAAACTCCAGAAGTTTCACCAGTGTTCTTTGCAACACAATCAAATTTTGCTTTCGCATAAGAATTAGAGAGCAAGTTGTTTTTAGTTTTTCCTGGACTATTAAACAAGGTTTACAAGGATCGGGTTATTAGTTAGCATAAATAATCTTAAATAAGCTAAAATCAAGTTATTTATTTTGTTTGTTTTAAATAATTTGATTAATAAAATAAACTAAACTGTAGAAGTATGAATTATATTTATGTGTGGACACGGGTTCGATTCCCGTTGCTTCCACCATTTTTTTGTCCTTTTAAAAAAAGCAGAGTATTTACCCTGCTGCGATTTTATTTTTCAGTGATGCAATTGCAATATTTATGAATCTATTTATGAATCTATTTACAAAACTATTTGTTATCAATTCTAACTTATGTTTCAAAAAGAAAGGAACATATTTAATAAAAGGAAGTTTAGAAACCATTTCTCAAACAAATTTCGAAAGAGAGTTACTAATTTTTGATGCTATGATCCCTCTGTCATCGATTAAAATTAATAGTTTAATGAATTTTATAAAGTTTTTTGCATTTTCATTTCTTTCAAAATAGTCATTTATAGCAATTTTCATTTTCTTAGTTATTGTGTTTCTTAAATTTTCATCTATAATTCTTGCATCGTTTCAATCTTTTTTAGGTTTTGAAAAGTCAATTTTAATAACATTTGATTCGTAGTTTTTCTCGCTTGTTTTAAGTTTAATTTTTAGCGAATAACCTGGTTTGATATTTTGATTAATTTCTGTTATTTGCAAATCATCGGCAAGTTTGATATTGGCATTTTTAATGAAGAAGTTTTTTATTTCGCTTACAACTTCGTTATATTCATTGAGTTTATTGTTTTTGGCTGCTTTTTGATATGAAATTCTACCACTAATTCCGCCACCTGCATCGTGAATCATATTTTTTAATGTGTCCTCAAATCAATTAATATCCACATAATAGTTATTAAAAAACTTTTGTAATTCTTTTTCAATTGATTTAAGTTCTTTATCATTGTTTGCATCTAATGTAAGCAATGTTTCTGATTTAGTATCTAGATTAAATTTTAAAGTGTTTGACTTAATTTTTGCTTGTAGCTTGATAAATTCTTGTCTTGTAAACTTCTTTGTGATACCAATTTTACTTGTTTTTATTATCACAAAATCATAATCATTTGCATCTAGTGCTTCTAACTTATTGATAAAGTTTGTATATTGATATGGAACAGTAAAAATATCATAATCATATGAAATATCCAGGTTTTTAGGTTCTTCTTTTTTTCTTTCTACCTTAGAACAACTTGTTGTAATGGCTATAACAGGTATAAACGATGAAATTGAATATTTTATAAGTCTTATTAGTTTCATAGATTTATTTTACAAAAAAAAAAAAAAAACAAGTCGAAAGTTGGCAATTCAAGACAAATTACCTAAAAAACACGAAAATATTTTCATTATTATGCATTTTAATTAAAAAAATGAAGAAACACTTATACACTTTTATCGCTTAACATATAATTTAAGTTAATATTTGTCTATAAATAGGTTGTATAAAATACAAAATTTTTGATAAAATTAAAACATAAAAGGAATTATATGAAAAAAGTAATTTTTCAATTAGGTGAACCCATTGCAGGACTAAGTGGTTTATCTGGAATAAATCAAAATAATGTTCAAATAGAAAGTAAGCTAACTAAAAACCTTACTTATACTGAAAAATATAATGAATTAGAAAAAGTTTCATATTTGTCTAAATCTTTGTTTAAAAATAAAGATGTGTTACTTGATAATATAGTCGAAAATTTAATGTCAAAGAAAAAAGGCACAGTAAAAGCAGTCAATGAGATTTCCATAACTGATTTTAAGGAACTAGCAAGTAATTTTGTAAAAATATATAAAGAAAAAAATGTAGTTACACCAGAACAACAAGAAAAAATCAACAATTTTATTTCAAATGATGGATATAAAAAATTTAAAAAAGAATTAAAGACATCATTGAATAATTTTAAATCTAATATCACTAATAATAAAGAACAAACAAAAGAATCTTTACGAGATGAAACAAAAATAAAAAGAGTTATTTTAGATACAAATAAAGGTTATGTTATTAATATTGATAATAATGAAGTAAACTCAAAAACACTTACAAAGCAGTTTTTTGAACTTGAAAAAGAGAAAGATAAAATTGTAAAAACATATAAAGATATAAATGATAATATACTTTGATATAACAAAAGACTAAAAATTATGTACGGTTTACAAGTAGGTACTGCTGTCGCTTCTGCTTTTAGTTTCTTTTTAGGGATATTTAGTTTGGGTTTAGGATTCATTGCGAGTGGTTTGTCTGCTACAACTTCTTTTATACTAAGTGCTATAATAAATAGTTTTGAAACACAAAGAGATGCTTATATAAAAAACAGAAAAGAATTAAAGGGATTTTTTAATTTACCTGAATCATCATTGCTGGATGGAGTTTTAGAAGGTTATTCATATGCTAAGAATGTAATTTCAGGATGAACATGAAATATTTATACTCTTGCTAAAAATTATAAAAGAAATTTTTTTAAATTTAGCAAAGTAAGTAAATGTGTATTTGTGCAAAAAATGTTTGTTCATATTCCTTGATTTGAACTTGACATACTAGATGGAGTCTTATCTGGTTTAGAAATTAAAAATATAGATAATATGAATGCTCATGTAAATGACTATCTAAGATCATTAGAGAATAAATTAAAAAACATCGCATCAAATTTAGATAATATTAAACCCGTAGAATGAGTAGTTGTAAAGGAAACACCACTAAATAAACCTTATAACCAAGGTGGTATAGGTGGAAGAAATTTAGTTTTCAAAAATCTTAAAACCAATGAAGTATTAACTTTAAATCAAATGTTAGATAAGCCAGATTGATTACTTCATTTATGAGGGTTGCAAAAAGTATATAACAAAAAATATAATTATTGATATATAAGAAAATTACCTAATAAAACAAAAACTGATAATTTAGGATAATATGACAATAGAATATATTTTTATTTTTCTTATTATAAATATTTGTTTTGTGATTCTAGTACATATATTTTTTGTTGTTATTTATACAAAAAGATATCAAAACTTCTTTTTTATAACAAAAGATACATATATAAGGGATATAACTCAAAAAACTAAAGAATACCACATAAATTTTATTAAAGGTTGATATAAGTTTCGTAAGTATCTATTGACCTACAATCGAAAAATATTATATTGGTTTATAATCATAATCTTTAGATTTGTTAGTTTACCACCACTTACTTTGTTATTTATTTTATTAGATCATTATTTGAATTCTAAAACATTCCCAGAAATGATATTACTTTTTGTATTTATATATATAGCCTTTTTGGTTATGGATATATTCACATTTAGATATTGTTTTAAGGGTTATTTTCTTGGTAAAAAAGTACTTAAATATTTTGATTATAAAGTAAAAAATACAAACATTTTAGATACTAAAAATATGCTAGATGTAAATATTTATTTTAATAGTGGGTTGCCGATAAATAATTATATACATTTACCAACAAATATTTTTGATTTTAAGGATAGGATAATGACAACTAAGGAATTTAAAAAGTTATTCAAAGCCGATGCATATGATATTTTTGCATTTTTTATCTTTGATATGCACAAATCTTTTAAAGAAGAACATAGTGATTATTTTTATGGTTTATATATGGATTATGTGAATTTTTTTAATCAGGAAGTTTAAATAATGATTGTATCCATTATTATACTAACGACTATAAATTTATTTTTCATAATATCTTTATTTTCATTTGCTTTATTGATTAAGTTGTTTGTTCAAGATAATTCATTTACTAATTTTCTTTTATATAAAACAGAAAAACTAATACATATTTCTGAAGCAAAGAAAACAAATATATTATTTAAAAAAGGTGCATTGTTATATATAAAAGAAAGTAAAAATAAGCTATATTCATATGGTATCTTCTTATTATTTATAACTTTTTCCTTATTTTTAAATGAATTATTAATAAATTTATCTGTTTATAAAATAATCAACTTTGATAACGACTTGATTAACACCTTAAGTTATTTTCATATTTTTGATGCTGTATATCTTTTGATAATTATTCTTTTATTTTATTTTATAATACAGATGTACATTAAAAACAAAAAGATGAAAAATAACTTCAATGAATGACTAATATACTTTGAATATGATGAAAGCGAATTATATTTAAGTGGTGAAACAGAGTCTAAATCAGATGAAAACAAACCATTGTATCATCTTTTTGATAATAATAAGAAGTTTTTGATGAATATGTTATCTGTAAAGGCCTTTATAATAAACTCAAAATCTGCACTACCGATATTCTATTTTTTAATTTTTGGTTATCATTTTAAAGAGTTAAGCAATGGTAATGTAATTTATAAAGACTTATATCAAGCATTTTTATTTTACAAAGATCGAGAAAATATTTAAGAAAACAATAAAGACAAAAACAAAAGAAGGTAAAACCTTCTTTTGTTTAGTCAAATTTGATATGGTGCGAACGAATGGACTTGAACCATCGACCTCACGATTATCAGTCGTGTGCTCTAACCAGCTGAGCTACGCTCGCATAAGCAAGACTATTATATCATATTTATATAATAATCTAGCATTATTTGAAAATTAACGTTTAGAGAATTGTCTTGCACGACGTGCAGCACGTAATCCAGGTTTTTTACGCTCTTTAGCACGAGCATCTCTAGTAAGCATTCCTGCTTTTTTTAAGATAGCACGGTAATCAGCGCTTGCTTCTAATAAAGCACGAGCAATACCCAATCTTATTGCTCCGGCTTGACCACTTAATCCACCACCACATACATTAACATTAACATCAAATGTTCCGAATGTTTCAGTTAATACAAAAGGTTGATTAGCATCTTTTAAGTATATATCAGATGTTAAATATTCACGAGCATCACGTTTATTGATTAAAAATTTTCCTTTTCCTGGTGTTAATTTAACACGAGCAACAGATGATTTTCTTCTTCCTAAACCACGGTATTCTAATTTTTGGTTCATTATTTAACCTCTAATCTTTCTGGATTTTGTGCTTTTTGATTATGTTCTGGACCTGCATAAACAAATAAATTACGACGCTGTTTATTACCAAGTTTTGTATGAGGAATCATTCCACTAACTGCTTTTTCTACTAATGCAGTAGGTCTTTTTACTCTTAACTTTGCTGCTGTAATACTTTTTAAACCACCAGGATAACCTGAGTGTGAGTAGTAAATTTTTTGTTCATCTTTTTTAGCAGTCAAAATAACTTTAGCGGCATTTACAATAACAACATTATCACCCATATCAGCATTTGGTGTAAATGTAGGTTTATTTTTTCCTCTTAAAACAGAAGCAACAAATGCAGCAAGACGACCTAAAACTTGTCCTTCAGCATCGATTACATATCATTTTTTATTTGCTTGTTGTGTATTTACAATAGTTGTTTGTCTCATACATCCTCCTACGTTAATTAAAATTGACATATTTTTTAAAAATGCTAATTTATTATACCAGAAAATTAATATAACACGAATTTAAGAAGTTTAAATTTTTATGCTAAATTCGACTTGTATATATATGAATTAGTCAATTTCAAGCTGTGATAACATGAAAATTGCAGCAGTTTCTGCTCTTAAAATTCTTTTTCCAAGTGAAACTATTTTGATGTTATTATCCATGGCTTTTGTTACTTCTTTGTCACTAAAACCACCTTCAGGACCAACAAAAAATAAAGTATTTTCTGATATAGGTTGGTTTATTTTAATTTGAAAATCAACCTTTTCATGCGCTAAAATTTTATTATCAACTTGGTATGTAATCACTTGGTCAAAAGTTTGTAACTGTAATAATTCGGGAATTTTATTTCTAAAAGATTGTTCTGCAGCATTTTTGATGATACTTTTAAATCTATGAATTCTCTTTTGAAATTTAGAATGGTTAATTAACTCCCTATTAGTAAATTCTGTTTGCATCGGTATTATAATATCCACACCTAATTCAGTAGCTTTTTGTAAAGCTCATTCAAATCTTTCATATTTAATAACCGATAAAGCTAAAACAACTTTATATTTATGTTCATTAAAAAGATTTAGTTCCCTTATTATTTTCGCTTTATTATGTTCTAAAACACACTCATAAAATTTTTCTTGATAAACACAGATGAAGTGTCTATCTTGTATTCTTATCACACTAAGATGTTTTAAAACATCTGCATCCAAAATGAAATAATTATCTTCTTTACAATTAACAAAAAATCTATTCATTGATAATTTTTAATCTGGCTATATGTTTGCTAATGTTATTTATAAAATTTGTATTGAAGATAGATGATAAAGCATTTTTTGGTAAATTATTAAATTTATTAATTAGTTTTGAATCTACATAATTTATTTTTTTTGTTTCATGCTTTAGAAAAAAGTGTTTATTTACCTTGAAAGCAAAACTAAATGGATCGAAAAAAATAACACCTTTTTCATATTCTTTATCATGGTTTGGACACAAAAGAAATCTGTTATCACCTGATGTGGTTAAATTAAATGCATCATCGATACTTATATTATTTTTTTGATGCTCTGCTTGAATATCTGTATGACGATAAATATGTGCTGTTATAAGATTTTCATTAATATTATAATCACAAGCAAAACATTCACCTATATTAATATAATTATTGTATTTTTTATATATATTGGCTCTAAGGAATTTTTGATTTCTTAATAAAAATTGTTTTGTTTTATCTATATCGTAATTATATTTGTTAGTTTGCTCATTTACGGTTGTGTTATACTGGAAGGAAAAACCTAATGAAGTCACATACTTTTTTATGTTCATAGAAACAGAATCACCATTTAGCAATCAAAGATTTAAGGTTTTTTGTTCAAATTGGTGTGATAATTTTGAAATAATTTTACATGACAATAATGTGTCTTGTCTGTTGACACCATCAAATTTACCATAAACATCAATAAAAATGTGATTTTTTATCATTTGATACTCAATAATTAACGGCTTATTAAGTTTATTTTTTAAACTAGATAATTGTTTCTGTTTTATAGACTGAATTAATGAGAGATTTCTAGATAAGTTTTCTGTTTTATTTTTTATATTCTGATCTATAAAATCTAAAAATGAATAACTAATTTTAAAATCTATATATATTAGTTGTTCAAGATCGAGAATTACAGAATTTGAAATGTAAAGTTTTTGATTTTTTAACTTTAAGAAATATCAATCTAAAGGATTTAAACAAAGGTAAATATTCTTGAATTGTGGATTGTTTTCGTATAATTTAATAATAGGTAGAGAGTTTTGCTTAATAAAAGCGTTTCTGCTTTTTAATTTAAATTTTTTGTTTAGTTTTTGACTAAAATAAACAAGTGTGTTGGTATTCGTAATAAACAAACCTTGATATTGTTTCTTCTCAAAAATTCAGTTGATATTATTTGGAGAAATATTATTAATGAATTTATTATATATAAGTTCATCTAAAATGGTTCTTTTTAAATCTTTTTGTGTCTTTTTGCTATCTATATTTTTTAGTTGAATAAATAAAGAATCAAAATATTTATCAGAAATACAAATTTGTATTATATTTTTATGTATATTCTTTTCCATCTTTTTTGTAATCTACACCTTTCCATACCTGGATATCTTTATCGAATAAGTCGTTAGCAATTCACATACTTGCAAATGATGGCCTTTGCAAATTCATATGATCATAGTTCAAATAATTCTTTGTAAAACACATTCTACGTTTTAAATGTACATATTGCACCCTCTTGAATTTTTGTAAAAAATCACAAAATTTTTCACTATTTAATGCTTGAATTCCAAAGATCAGTGCTCATGGTTTGTTAAATTCAAGAAGTCTTTTTAATAAATTATGTTTATTTCTAAATGGTGGATTGCTAATGATAATATCTCAATTTTCATCTGGTTGATATTTATAAAAATCTTGTCTATTATATATGTGTGATGAAAGAACTTTATAGCCATTATTTTTAAATACAGTTACAAAATTTGAATCAGGTAAATCAAACGGACATCAAATTACCTTATTTTGGGGAATTTTAGCATTATCAATAAAAAATTTAATATCTTCTTTTGTTGTATATCATTCATCATCGTTTGCATAACGAAATGCTTTTGTAATGTCATTTTTACTTTTTTCTTTTGCAGAAAGTAAATATTCTTTCACAAAATTTACGTTTTGCGAAAGATTTTCACCGTTTTTCAAGTTATCTAACACTTTTTCTATTATCTTCATAAATTTTAATTACCCATCATAATTTCTTCGTATTCTTCAAGGCTACCACGGAATAAAAAACTTTTTGTTGGTGATTGAAGCTCTAAAATCACATCGGCACATTGATTTACAAAAGCGCGATTATATGTAGTGAATATTGCACCACCTTTATAACTTTTAACTCCTTCTATTACTGAATCAATGCTTTCTGCATCGAGGTGATCAAGTGGTTGATCTAAAACAATAAAGTTTGATTCTAAAAGCATCATTCTTGAAAACATTAAACGTGCTTTTTCTCCACCACTTGTAACGGAAACTTTTTTAAATACTGAATCATTACTAAATAACATGCGCCCTAAAAAACCACGCATACGAGCATCGTCATTTTCTTTATTCTCTTTTTCTTTATTTAATAAAGGTCATTTTGAAATTCATTCTAAAACGGTTTCGTTGGTATCAAAATATTTACTGTTATCGTTAGGGAAATAACTTGGTGTTATAGTTTGACCTCATTCTATAGTTCCGCTCGATGGTTTTCTTTCACCAATAATACATTCTAAAAGTCTGGTTTTAGCAATATCATCATCACCGACAATAACCATTTTTTCACCAGGACGTAAAGTGAATGATACATTTTCAAACAAAACATCACCATTTTCATTTTTATAAGTCAGATTTTCAACATATAAGATTTGCTTCCCGTGATCACGATTCATTTCTCAACGAACATAAGGGTATTTGCGATTAGAAGGTTTGATTTCATCTAAAGAAATTTTTTCCAGTGCTTTTTTTCTACTTGTTGCTTGTCTTGATTTTGAAGCATTTGCACTAAAACGAGCAATAAATTCTTTAAGTTTTTCGATTTGTACTTCTTTTTTAATATTACTTTGTTTCATTATTTCACGGGCTAATTCAGATGATTGCTTTCAAAATGAATAATTACCTGTATAAATCTTCGCTTCATTATAATCTATATCAACAATATGAGTGCAAATTGCATCAAGAAAATCACTATCATGACTAACAACGATAACAACATTTTGATAATCAGTCAAAAAGTTTTCTAATCACTTAATCGAACGTAAATCAAGGTGGTTAGTTGGTTCATCCATTATCAAAATATCCGGATTTCCAAACAATGCTTTTGCCAATAACACTTTAATTTTTTGATTAGCTGTTAATTGTGACATCGGTACATGTCATTTTTCTTTTGGAATTGAAAGATTTGATAACAATTCTTGTGCATCATTTTCGGCTGTTCAACCCCCTAATTCACCATATTTATCTTCTAGTTCACCGGCTCTTGTGTAGTCATCCATTGTTGCATCGGGATTTGCATAAATGGCATTTTTTTCTTCTAAAACTGCATATAAATCAGTATTTCCCATTATTACAACATCGGTTACATTATAATTATTATATGCATTGTGGTCTTGAGATAAAACAGAAATGCGTTTATTTTTTTCTTTTATAATTTGTCCTGCAGAAGCTTCTAGTTCACCTGACATAATTTTTAAAAATGTTGATTTACCAGCACCATTTGCTCCAATTACCCCATATGTATTTCCTTCAGTAAATTTTAAATTAACATTTTCAAAAAGTTTTTTATCACTAAAAACCATACTTAAATTTTGAATCTCTAACATTTTTACCCCTTAGTTTGCTAAATTTAAAAAAACCTTCAAAAGAAGGCTGTGACAATTAAGCATATTGCTCGATGTCGGCTCTTATTAATTTTATCTTAAATTTTTCTTTTTAATATAAAAAAACTAAAATAATGTTTTACATTATATTTTGATAGTGAGAAATTTAGAAAATTATCAAAATATTGGTTTTACAGTTAATAATTTACATCTGATAATAAAAAAGTGAAAATAAATTATGAAAAAAATTATTAACTGTTATAATATCTTAGCAACTCGGGGGGATAGCAAAGCGGCCAAATGCGGGTGGCTGTAACCCACTTTCTTACGATTCGGGGGTTCGAATCCCTCTCCCCCCACCATGTTGCCCCATAGCCAAGCGGTAAGGCATCGGGTTTTGGTTCCGACATGCGTTAGTTCGAATCTAACTGGGGCAGCCATATCACCTTTAGGGGTGTTTTTTTATGACTAAACACACAATTTAAACATAGAGAAAGTGGTATAATAGCAAAATATGAATCGTGAATTAGAAAAAATTACACCATTAGAAGAAAATTTCGCTAAGTGATATACAGATGTAGTTAAAAACGGGAATTTAATCGCATACGGACCTTCAAAAGGTTCTATTATTTTCAAACCAAATTCATATGGTATTTGGGAAATTATTCAAAAAGAGTTAAATAAAATTTTTAGATTTAAAGGAATTAAAAATGTTTATTTACCATTATTAATACCTAAATCATTGTTTGATAGAGAAAAGGACCATGTTGAAGGATTTAATCCTGAATTAGCAACTGTGACATGTGTTGGGGATCGTGAATTAGATGAACCACTTGTTATTCGTCCAACATCTGAAGTTTTATTTGCAGATTTATTCAAAAAGAGCATAAATTCCTATAATGATTTACCAATAATTTATAATCAATGAGCCAATGTTGTGCGTTGGGAAAAAACCACTAACCCATTTTTACGTTCACGTGAGTTTTTATGACAAGAAGGACATACCTGCCACTCTGATCCCTTAGAAGCCCGAAAATTTACTCGTGAAATGATAAATACATATGCAAAATTTTTGAAAAATTTTCTTGCAATCCCTACAATAGTAGGTAAGAAAACACCAAGTGAAAAATTTGCAGGAGCTTGCTCGACATATACGCTAGAAGCGATGATGAAAGATGGAAAGGCTTTGCAAGCGGGAACAAGCCATTATCTAGCACAAAATTTTTCAAAACCATATGAAATAACATTCAAAAATAAAGAAAATACACTTGATTATGTTTATCAAACATCCTGAGGTGTTTCTACTCGTTTGTTAGGTGCCCTTATTATGACACATGGAGATAATCGTGGAATTATTATTCCTCCATTTGTTGCACCAATTCAAGTTGATATCTTGGAGTTATTTAATAAAAAATCTGAAAAAGTATCTGTTGTAGGTAAATTCATATTTAATGAGTTATCTAAAAAATTTCGTGTAAATTTAGATAATTCTGATCGAAATCCTGGATTTAAAGCATCTAATAGCGAAATCCAAGGTGTTCCATTAAGAATTGAAATAGGACCACGTGATTTAGAAAACGATGAGGTAACTTTTGTTCGTCGTGATACTTTGCAAAAATTTCAAGTTAAAATAACTGATATAAAAGCAACAGTAAAACAAACTTTAACCGATATCCATAATAACTTATATCAAACTGCATTAAAACGATTGAAAGAAAATGTGGTTTATGTAGATTCGTATCAAGAATTAAAACAACAAATTGAAGCAGGAAAATTTGTTTATGCTCCTTTTTGTTGCTTAGATGAAGCAGAAAGACGGATTAAACAAGAAACAGGTGCTACCACTAGATGTATACCGATTAAGTTGTTTAAAAAACCAGGGAATAGAAATCACTGCATTTTTGAAGATTGTAATAATATCACTAATCGCTATGTAATTTTTGCTAAAGCATATTAGCATACTAGGCTAAATTGTCTAGTATTTTTACATATTTATAAATGTTTTATAATTTGATGAAAGGAGTTTATGGCAAGAGTTGTTTTAGGAATGAGTGGTGGTGTTGATTCGTCAGTTTGTGCATATTTATTAAAACAACAAGGTTATGAAGTGGTAGGTTTATTTATGCGCAATTGAGATAGTGTAGTAAATAACGATTATCTAGGAAACAAAGATGTGAATAGTGATATTTGTCCACAAGAAAAAGATTATTTAGATGCTCAAAAAGTTGCATTAAAATTACAAATACCACTATATAGAGTTGATTTTGTGCAAGAGTATTGACAAAATGTTTTTGAAAACTTTATATCAGAATATCGAAAAGGGCGTACACCGAATCCTGATATTTTATGTAATAAATATATTAAATTTGACAAGTTTGCCAAATATGCTTTTAATGAACTGAAAGCAGATTATATTGCAATGGGACATTATGCAAAGGTTGAAAACGGGCATTTATATCGTGCAAAAGATACCAATAAAGATCAAACATATTTTTTAGCACAATTAACCAGTGAGCAACTTAGCAATGTTATAATGCCACTTGCAGAACTAACCAAATCACAGATTCGTGAGCTTGCTCATAAACTTGATTTAGCAACCGCAGATAAAAAAGATTCGACAGGAATATGCTTTATCGGTGAACGTAATTTTGGTGAGTTTTTACAAAATTATATTCCTGCTTGTGATGGGGATATTGTTGATATTACAACTAATAAAATAATAGGAAGACATATAGGAAGTTTTTATTATACAATCGGACAACGCAAAGGACTTAATTTAGGTGGGATGGAGCAACCTTATTATGTTTGCGGAAGAGATGTAACAAAAAACATTATTTATGTAGCACCAAGCACTCAAATGCAGTGACTGCTTTCGGATGCTTTGATTGCTTCGAACTACACCTTTAATCATACAGAGTTTGATAAAAATAATTTGACTGCTAAATTTCGATATCGTCAAGAAGATATACCAATTAAACTTGAAATATTAAGTGATACACATATAAAAGTACATTATTCTCAAACATCTTCTGCAGTTACTCCGGGGCAATATGTTGTAATTTATGATGGAGACAAGTGCATCGGGGGTGCAACAATTGATGAAATATTTTATAAAGATAAAAGGTTAGATTATTTATAAGGAGCATAATGAAATCAAAAGAAATAAGACAAAGATGGTTAGATTTTTTTGCATCTAAAAACCACTATATTGTTGAATCAAAAAGTTTGATTCCACAAAATGATCCATCATTACTTTGAATTAATTCGGGTGTAGCAACCTTAAAAGATTATTTTTCAGGTAAAAAAATTCCACAATCTCGACGTTTAACTAACTCACAAAAATCGATTCGAACTAATGACATAGAAAATGTCGGGGTAACAGCTCGACACCATACTTTTTTTGAAATGCTTGGAAATTTTTCGATAGGGGATTATTTTAAAAAAGAAGCTATTGAATTTGCGATAGAGTTTTTATTAAATGATTTAAAACTACCAAAAGAAAAGTTATATTTTACATATTATTATGAAGATTTAGAAACCAAGAATCTGTGATTAAGTCATGGAATTTCGGAAAAACACTTGATAGCAGGGACAAAAGATACAAATTTCTGAGAAGTAGGATCTGGACCTTGTGGACCTAATACTGAAATATTTTATGATCGTGGACAAAAATATGATAGTCGTGGCATCGAACTTTTAAAACAAGATATTGAAAATGACCGCTATATAGAAATATGAAATATTGTGTTTTCTACTTATAATTCAGATGGTGAAGGAAACTATACAGAACTTAAGCAAAAAAATATCGATACAGGTGCAGGTTTTGAAAGAATTGTTTCAATTTTACAAGATGCCCCTACAAACTATGATACTGACTTGTTTTTGCCAATAATTTATGAAATAGAAAAATATACTAACTTTAGATATGATATAAATAACTATTTTATCAAAGAACCTGAGCAAAATAAAATAAATAGTTATTTTAAAATAATTGCTGATCATATGCGTGCAGTTGTTAATGCTGTTGCCGATGGTGCTAAGATATCAAATGTAGGTCGTGGTTATATTTTACGTCGTTTAGTGCGTCGTAGCGCATATATAGCAATGCAATTAGGTATTTATAAACCTTTTTTATATAAATTAGTTGATGTTATAAAAAGCACTTTACCATATGAATATGATGCCAAAAAAGTAGCACAAATTATCTATGAAGAAGAAGAGAATTTCTTAAAAACAGTCGAGAACGGAAGATTATTATTAAAATCTGAGATAAAGCCAAATCAAAAAATTTTTTCAGGTGAAATAGCATTTAAGTTATTTGAAACATATGGATTTCCAATCGAATTAACAACTGAAATACTTGCACAAGATGGAATAAGTATTGAAATGGATTCGTATCATCAAGCAAAAGAAAAACATAGTCAAATAAGCCGTGGTAAAAAACTTTCAGGAATGGATAAAGTTATTAACTCATTAACCTTAATTAAAAATAAAGAAGATGAATTTATAGGATATACTGATACAAAATCTAAAACCACTATTTTACATCTGCTAGATACAGAAAAAGAAATTGATACATCTGATAAAATAAGTTATGTTATTTTAAAGCAAACTCCATTTTATGCTACAGGTGGTGGGCAAAAACACGATCGAGGATATATGCTGCAAAATGATAATAAAATAATTATCATAGATGTCTTTAAAGATAAGTTCGGAAACCATATTCATAAGGTTGAAGGTAAAATTAATCGTTTCGATGAAATAGAATGCTATGTTGATGAAAAAATTCGTCGTGGTTTAGAGAGAAACCACTCCGGAACTCACTTGTTATTTTGTGCTCTAAGAAAAGTTTTAGGGCCACAAATTAAACAACTTGGTAGCGATAACAATGAAGAGCGCTTAACATTTGATTTACCAGCAGATAAAAAACCTACAGAAGCTCAAATTAAAGAAATCGAAGACTTAATTCATTTATATATTAAACAAGATGCAAAACGTGATTATTTAATAATGTCAACTGAACAAGCCAAAGAAATCGGTGCAATAATGACTTTAGAAGAAGCTGAATATATGGACCCTAAAGCAGTCCGTATAGTAAAATTTGAAGGTATTACAGCCGATTTATGTGGTGGAACTCACTTATCACATACTGCTAATTTAGAAGATTTTAAAATTACTAATGTTGAAAAGAAAGCGGCTGGTGTATACCGGATTCGCGCTATTTCATCATTTGAAACAGTAAATGAATATTTAAATGAACAAAAAGATATGTTAATTATAGAATTAAATAAAAGTATTGAAAAAGTTGAAAAAATCAATCCAAATTATAAAAAAGATATTGATATACCAAATAATTTACAACAAGCAATTGAATATTTAAATAATCAGATACAGCAAGTTCGTAATGATTATATAAAAGAAAGTAAAAAACAGACTGAATCATTTGTTTTTGACTATGATGCAGCGGAGTTTGTTGAAATTAACAATCATAAAGTTTATTTGAATACATCAGTTGATAAATCACAAATAAAAATAGTTGCCTCAACATTGAGAGAAAAATATCCAGATGCTTTAGTTGTTTTAACTTCTCCTGATATAGATCCAATGTTAGTTGTTGCGTCAAAAAAATATAATTCAAACCTTATTGCACAGCGACTTATGCAGCAATTAAATGGTAGAGGTGGTGGAAACAACATCTTAGCTATGGGAAAAATTTCTGATAACAAAAACATTTTGCAACTGCTATATAGTATTAAATGAGAAAACTCAGTTTAGATTTAGGAACAAAATCCTGTGGTTTTGCAATAACTGATGAAAATGAAATTATAGCAATTGGTTTAGAAAATTTTGAAATGGATGAAAATGATTTTCAAGCAGTTATAAATAAAATAAAAATGTATATAAATCAATACCAAATTGATGGCTTGATTTTAGGTTACCCACTTAAAATTAGTGGCCAAAAAAGCGAAAGAACCTTAATGGTAGAACAATTTGCAAAATTATTAGATGAAAATTTTAATATTCCTTATTTATTTGTAAACGAGCAATACACAACTAAAAAAGCTCATGAAACTTTAATTTCAGCAGGATATACAAGAGCAAAAAGAAAATTATATAAAGATAAAATAGCAGCAGTTTTAATTTTGCAAGAGTATTTAGATTATTATAAGCATAGAAAGGAAATTAAATGGAATTATCACAAGCAACAATAACTGGCTTATGAGTATCTGCTGTTGTAGTTTTTGTGGTTGGTATCGGTATATATATCGGATTACAAATTTATGCAAGATATATTAGAAAAAAATATGTACAAAAATCACAAAAACAAACACAAATTCAGATACAAACCTTACGGAATGATATAGGTACGCTACCGTATATTCTCAAAGATGAATTTAAATCTAAAGCAGATGATTTAGATATCGAAGGGTTAATTAATACATTTTATATAAATAAATATACTTCATTGTTAGTAATATCGAAAAATGATTTATTCCCTTTTGCTTGCATGGTTGAAAAAGTCAAATTAGCAGGTTATTACGACTTAGATGAATTTGATTTTATAAAATATAATGAAGTTCGTAGAAAACTTCCGGATCAATTTATGCAACCAGTATTACCTTATAATAATGAAAATATTGATTTTGTGGCAGTTTTTAACAGTGATAAGAACCTTAATACTTTGTATGAAAATCATTATCCAAATCTCAATGCAAAAGGTATGCTTGCAATAAACCTAAAGAAATATAAAAATTCAGAAATTTTAGAGTTAGATAAAAAGCTTAAAGATAAAAATATTAAACATGAAGTATCATATATTACAAATCGATTCTTGTTTATTGTAAAAAACGATATAATAACAGATAATTTAGGAGTATCAAATGGACAATAAAAACATTATTTACCTTTCACAAGAAAAATATGACGAGTATAAAGCAGAATATGAAAATTTAGTCAATATTGAACGTAAGGCAGTGCAGGAAGCACTTAAAGAAGCACGTGCTCAAGGTGATTTATCTGAAAATGCTGAATATGATGCAGCAAGAGAACGTCAAGGAATTGTTGAAGGACGTATAAGCGAACTTGAAAATATTCTTGATAATGCACAAATTATCGAATCAAAACATGATAAATCTGATAACACAGTTGGAATAAACTCGTTGGTAACCTTTTTGGTGCTGGAAAAGAATGTGGAAAAATCAGTTACTATTACCGGATCACACGATACCAACCCGTTTGAAGATAAGGTATCAATGTCAAGTCCTTTAGCAGTTGCTATGATTGGTAGAAAACCAGGAGATATTATTGAAATTGAAGCTCCAAATAAATATTCAATAAAAATCATAAATGTAGAACATTTATAAAATTAAGCTGTATTTTACTACGGCTTTTTTTAATACAACACAAGGAGAACAAAATGAACAAACACCCACACATTAAAGAAATATTATATACACAAGAATTTTTGGAAGCAGAAATTAAAAAGTGTGCAGAATGAATTAATCAAACTTACCAAACAAGTGATAACTTAGTTATTGTTGGCTTATTAAAGGGTTCTATACCGTTTTTAGCACAATTGATTAAAGATGTTGAAGTTGACCATTCGCTTGATTTTATTACAGCAAGTAGTTATGCAGGAGGCAGCCAATCCAAAGGTAGTGTAAAAATAATTATGGACTTAGCAGAAGATATTTTTGATAAAGATGTTTTAATTGTTGAAGATATCATTGACAGTGGAATTACTTTAGAAAAAATTCAAAACCTTTTATTATCACGTAAACCAAAATCACTAAGAATTTTGACTTTGTTAGATAAACCATTTCATCGAAAGAATGATTTGCAAGCAGATTTTTCAGCAATAAAAGTTCCGGATGAATTCTTGGTTGGTTTTGGTTTAGATTATAAAGAAAAACTAAGAAATCTACCATATATAGGGATATTTGATAAAAAATATTTATAGACATTAAAAAAAACGGAAAATTTCCGTATTTTTAATGTCCGTGTGAATGGATTGAAAGAATAATAACTGAAAAAACAACTCCTAAAAATAACATTAATAATGTAATAAATCATTTCTTCTTATTAAATATTTCATGATAGAATTCAGGAAAGAATTCAACTAATGATGTAAAAATAAAGATACCACCTATACCCGAATAAATTAGACTTTTAAGAGGATCACTTACAAAATCACCACCATAAATACCAATTAGGATAAAGGGTAAAAATAAACCTAAACCAGCAAAGGATGTGAATAATGCTTTTCAAGGAGAAAATCCTGCATCCCGTAATCTAAGGTAGAAGATGGTTTCTTCGGGTATAAGATGTAAGATTAAGGAAATAAAGTATGCTACAGTAATATCGCTTGCTTTTGATGCATCGGCTGCTACTTGTGAAAGGTTATAACCAATTAATAATCCTTCCGGGATGCGATGTGTAAGTAATAATAGCAGAGCGATAAGTTTTAACTTTCCTTCAGTTTTTGCTAGTAGAGTATTTTCTACAAGTTGTAATTTATCTTCTCGGTTGCTTAAAAATTCTTCATGACTGTGGGTGTGGTCATGTTCGCTGTTGCTATGTTTATGTTCGTGGACAAAAACACTAAGTTTTTTTGACTTCATCAGTTGTTTGTTTAATTTTGAAGAAATAACAAATTTTAAAACAAAAGCAAATGTTAATCCGACTAAAATTCCTCCACCTACCATACCAATATTAGATAAATAATATACTGATGTACCTTCGCCAAATATTTCAGAATGATGCGAAGCAACTTCTAATGATTCACGCAAGAAACCAAAGGAAGCAAGTATTATAAAAAAACCAGTTGAAAAAGCATATAAGTATACTTTAGTTTTTTGAATTTGTTTTTTAAATATCGGTAGCACAAATGATAAGATAATAGGAACCATTAAAAGAACAATTAAAAAGATTAAACTTAATAAAAATTTCGATAAATAAGGGTTATTTATCCCGTTGTTAATACCTAAATAAAGATTATTTAATCACTGCATTAGTTAATTTCTACATTATGAAATACATCTTGTACATCATCGTCATCTTTTAATTTTTCAACAAAATCCAATAATTTTGCTTGTTTTTCTGCATCATAATTTACATACATATTTGGAATATATGTAACTTCACATTGGATAAAGTTATCGATTTTAAACTCTGTTTCAAGTGCAGATTTAAGCTCACTAAAGTTTTCAGGTTGCACTAAGATGACAAATGTTTCATTATTACTTTGTACATCATCTGCACCATTTTCTAATGCGATAAGCATTAAATCATCTTCTGAAATATTCTGTTTGCTAAATTCGATAATACCTTTTTTATCAAATGAAAAAGGTATCTGTCCAGTTTTTCCTAAGGTTGCATTTTGCTTATTAAAATATGCTTGGATATTCGATTTAACACGATTTATATTATCAGATAAAGTTACAACAATAAAGGTAGCACCACCACTAATAGTAGCATTAAAAATTAATTCTGTATATGATGAACCATCTTTGTTCCCTGCTGCCTTAGCGATTGCTCTTTCGATATTGTCTTTTGGCATATTTTTTGCTTTTGCTTTTGAAATAGCAAGTTTTAAAGTAGGATTTTTATCTGGATCTGGTCCTAATTGAGCTGCAACAAAAATTTCTTTTGAAAGTTTTTGGAAAATTTTTCCCCTTGCTGCATCTTGGGCACCCTTGCGGTGCGCAATATTAGCTGAGTGTGAATGTCCTGCCATAATGTCTCCTATTCTACTGGTTTTGGTTTAAAAACAGGTTGTCTTTTATGTTCTGTATTTTTATGTCTATATTCTATTTTGTTGATTATATCTTTTGTTAAGTGTTGTTTAATAATTTGTGGTTTATCAAGGTGATTTATATAAAAATCTAATTGACGATATGAAAAACCGAGTTCACCTTCATCTGTTTGTCCATCTCATAAACCAGCTGATGGCTTTTTATTTATAATACTATCCGGTACACCTAAAAGTAGAGCTAGATAAGCAACTTCACCCTTTGTTAGTTGACAAATAGGTAATAAATCTGCTCCACCATCACCGTATTTAGTAAAGTAACCTATATATACTTCATCAGCATTATCAGTTCCTAAAACTAAATAATTATTTTCTTGTGCTATTGCATATAAAGTTGTCATTCTTAAACGTGGCTTAATATTAGCGATTGAAAGTGGGTTTGCTAGGTTTAATTCCTTGCTTATTGCCTTAAATGCAGCACCTAATTTAATAGTTTTAAACTTTGTGTTAAACCTTTGTTCAAGTGCTTGTATATCTGCTAAATCGGCTTGTAGCATTGATTGCACCGGTATTACAACCCCAATCGTATTATCTGTCACAGATTTTGCTAAAGCATAAGTTAACGATGAGTCAATTCCTCCGCTAATTCCGACAACAAATCCTTTTGCATTTGCTTTTTGTAACATATCATTTAAAAAAGTTTTTAGAACATCTATATATTCATAAGCTTTTTGCTCATTAAAAGAATGTTCAAAACCATTATAATTGGTAATTTTACTCATACTTACCTTTCTACATAAGTTATATTATATAATAAAATTTGTTTTTCTATATAAAAATTACTATATAGTAATATAAAATTACTTTTAAGTCTATTATCTAGACTTAAAAGTAAAAAAAACCCATAATAGGGTTATTTTTAGTCTTCTACAACTGTTGCTGTGTCTTCGTCGGAATTTTTTGTTTCAGATTTTGTAGCATTTTGTTGTGCTGCATAGTTTGCAAAATCACGCATTACATTTTCTACTGATTCTAATTTTGTTTTTAATGCAGGAATATCTTTTTTATCAATTAATTCTTGTAATTCGTTAATAAGTTTTTCACTCTCTGCTTTTGCTTTTTCATCCATTTTATCACCTTGTTCGGCAGTTGCCTTTTTAATTTGGTCGATTAATGATTCAGCACGAACAATGGTTTCAACTTCTTCTTTGCGCTTTGCATCTGCTTCTTTGTTTGCTTCTGCTTCTTTAACCATTCTTTGAATTTCTTCTTCAGAAAGTTTTGTTGAATTTGTGATTGTAATTTTTGCATCTTTATTTGTTTTTAAATCTTTAGCAGTAACAGTTGTAATACCATTAACATCAATTGTAAAACTTACTTCAATTTGTGGTACTCCACGAGGTGCAGGTTCGATTCCACTAAGATTGAATTGACCTAAAGTCTTATTATCTGATGCCATTTGTCTTTCACCTTGCACAACACGGATTGTTACTTCGGTTTGATTATCAGCTGCTGTTGAGAATACTTGTGATTTAGTTACAGGAATTGTGGTATTTCTGTTGATTAATGGAGTTGCAATACCTCCCATAGTTTCAATTCCTAAGGTTAATGGTGTAACATCTAATAATAAGATATCATCAATATCACCTGCTAATACAGCCCCTTGAATAGCGGCACCAATTGAAACGACTTCATCAGGGTTAATTGAACGGTTAGGTTCTTTATTTAAGGTACGTTTTACCATATCTTGCACTGCAGGCATACGAGTTGATCCACCAACTAATAATACTTCATGCAAATCCTTAGCAGTAATTCCAGCTTCTTTTAAAGCATCTTCAATTGGTTTTCTAGTGCGATCTAATAAATGTGATGTCATTTCTTCGAATTCGCTACGCTTTAGGTTTAATTCAACATTAACAGGTCCATTTTCTGTCATTCCAAAGAAAGGAATTGCAATAGTAACTTGTCCTTGCTCAGAAAGATCAATTTTTGCTTTTTCAGCAGCTTCCTTAAGACGATTTAAACGAGTTTTATCAGTTCCAACTTCAAATTTATAAACATCTTTAATTTTCTTAGTTAATCAGTTTACAATTTCATGATCTCAATCATCTCCACCTAGGTGGTTATCACCTGAGGTAGATAATACATCAAATGTTCCATCTTCTACTTCGAGAACTGAAACATCAAATGTTCCTCCACCAAGATCATATACTAATACTTTCATTCCTTTATGATCTTTATCAAGACCGAATGCTAATGCAGCCGCTGTAGGTTCATTAATAATTCTTAATACATCTAATCCTGCTATTTTACCAGCAATTTTAGTTGCTTCACGTTGTGCATTGTCAAAGTATGCAGGAACAGTAATAACTGCTTTTTTAACTTTTGTTCCTAATTTTGCTTCAGCATATTCTTTCATATATGAAAGAATCATTGCTGAAATTTCTTCTGGTTTATAGTCTCTTCCATTTACATGAACTGTTTTATCAGTTCCCATAAGTCTTTTAATAGAGATAACTGTATTTGGGTTAGTTTCAACTTGACGTTTAGCATTATCCCCTACAATTTGCTCTCCGTTTTTAAACGATACTACAGATGGAGTAGTTCTTTTGCCGTTAGGGTTTTCTAAAACTACTGATTTTTTTCCATCCATAATTGTAACTACTGAATTTGTAGTTCCTAAATCTATTCCTAAAATAATTTCTTTTGCCATGATTTTCTCCTTAATAGTTTTTTTGTTTTTGTTTGTTATATAGATTAATTATAACATAATTTAGCAAACAAAGAATTTAATTGCTAATTTTTTTTGTCAGTATAACTGATGCAGGTTTAATTAAACGTGAGTTTAATTTTAAACCATATGCTGTAACTTTTTTTACTATATTATCAATATCGGAGTCGATAAAATCAACTACTGCTTGTGAACTTGGATCAAATTCAGTTTCAAGTTGTGGATTAATTATTTCAACACCATTACTTGAAAAAACATCTTCAAATTGTTTTAAAACAATATTAAATCCTATTGTGTAATTACGAGTTTCTTCAGATGTTGAATTACTTCCAAAGTTAACTGCCATTACAAGGTTGTTATAAGGAATAACAAAATCTTCAAAGAAAGATTGCAAAGCATAATTTTTAATATCATTTCGCTCGTTTTCGAGTTTTTGCTTTTGGTTTTCAATTTCTTGTTGTAACATCTGATCTGCCTTTTTTGATAACTGCGATGCTTTTTCTTTAAACTCTGTTTGTAATTTAAGTATATCTAAATCTTTTTGAGCAATTTGTTGTCTTAAAAGGAAAACTTCTGCTCTTAGTTTTGCAAGTTCTTCTTTGACCCCACCTTCTTCAACTATGCTATCATCTGAAACAATATGGTTTGAATTTATATGTGTTATTACTAACCTAACTGTTTTTCCGGCAAATTTTGGATCATCGAACTTTTTAGAATAAGTAAATTCAACCTCTAAAACTTTCTTATATTTACGACCAATGATATATTTATCTAAATCTGGTAAATATTCATTATTTCCTAAGGTAATTGTAGTATTTTTATCATATTCTTTTTGATGGTGACCATCTAAATAAAGACGAAAATCACCTGTTATTTTATCTCCATGTTTATATTTTTTATTAAACATATTAACCTCTTTTCTTTAGTAAAATTTCTAAAACATTTAATGCTGTTCGCATTGCATCGTAATCAGATGCTTGAGCACCAATTACTGAAACCTCAGTGACATTGCTATTGTTTTCGATTCGCTTAGACATATATGTTCGTTCATCGTTAATTGATATTTTAAGTTTTTGATCATTTTCAACACTTTCTTCGATGCGATCTCAAACAGAATAGTTTTCGATTAATTCTAACATCTTATTTAATGTCTCTCTATTTATATCATCTCTTAAGATAATATTCGATTTACCAAAAACTTTATTTTGAGTAATGTGATTAATTTTTTCTGTAAAAACCTGAGTAATAAATGAATCGATTACCTTTTGATAATTCTTAATTTGTGATGCAAGTGGTTCAGCAAGTGATAAAACATGGTCTGCTAACTTATCTAATGGGATATCAATAAGGCGATCTTTAAATATCTTTATCGCAATTCGTAAGTCATTAATGCTTACATCTTTATCAAAAGTAATTATTTTTGAAAAAACTTCTCCATTTGAAATTACCATTACAATCGTGGCTCGATGTTGATCTAAAGGAACCATTTCGATGCTTTTGAGCAGATGCTTTTGTGATAAATCAGTTGTAACTAATGTTAAATTAGTAATTTCTGAAATAATTTTTGCTGCTTGCTCAATAGTTGTGTCTATATCATTTCTTTTTTTGTCTAAAATCTTTTCAAGTTTTCTTAACAACTTTTCTTCATATGTTTCTGATAAAAAGTTTGCATAATAGCTCAGTCCTTTTGATGTTGGGATGCGACCACTAGATAAATGCGGTTTTATCAAAAATTCTTTGTTTTCTAGATCATTCATTAAATACCGAATTTTAGCAGGTGAAAAAGTTATTTCATTAAATCTTTTAATAAGTTTTGCACTACTTACTGCCTCACCTGATTCAATATATAAAAGCACAGTGTACTTTAGAATTAACTCATGACCTTTGTTTATTTCCTCTTTAATCATAATAATATTCTAGCACAAAAATAAAAATTTAGCAAATAAATAATTAAATTGCTAAATTTTTATTTTCTGATGTTTGGTAAATTATATCTTCATTAAATACCTTTTGATAGGTTGTTATGAAATTAGAATATAAGTCATCATAAATAATATTTCCTTTATTTATTTGATCAAAATGATATCCTCAGATGATAAAATAAAAAATATATAATCTTTCTTTTTCATTATGTATTTGTTCTTTATGATTATGTATATCTAAATTAACTTTTTTATTTATACTATGATAATCGAAATAAAATTTCTTTACTTGTATTAAATTCTCAAAAAAAGGCTTTGGTATAAAATAATTACAATAGGAAAAAGTAAAGCTATTTATCAAATTTTTTATTTGGTTTGTTTGTTTTTTAAATAATAAAGTGTAAAAAATAAGTAATAATAAAGGAATTATAATATCAACTGCCCCTGGAATGTAAGCATATCTAAGATAATTAATAGAGAATTTATAATTTGAATAATTTTCACTAAAATTAACTGCATTAGAAATTATTCTGTTTTTATCATAAATAATATTATAAAAAATAAAATTTAAAATAATAGCAAGTAGACAAAAGATTATATTCAACAATAAAATAAAATAAAACTTTTTCATTAACTTAATAAAAGAATTAGCACCTTTTTTAAAGATGACATTAGTTATGGTTTGATTAATTTTAATTAATTTATGCATCTTATAAATTGAAAAAGTAGATAATCTTTTTAAAAAGATAAAATAAAAAATGATATAAATATTAAAAATTACTAACAGTATATCTACAACAGAGTTAATTGCAAAAAATACAAAAATCATATTTTATACCTTATTTATTGAAATAATTAATATAGTTATAATACATACCTATATAATAACTTTGATGTTCTGTTTGTTTTGACAGATGCATATTGTAGATAAAAAAAGCAAGAATATAATATGTATTTTCCTTAAAAACCTTTCTTATTGTTTTGATATCTATTTTGTTATATATCATTAAAAATGAATAAATATGCATATAATTTATCGGTAATAATCCGTTGTTTTTAAACTCATTTGGTAATCATTTTTCATAGTTTATTGTTATATTCTTCAATTTTGAATCAAAATGTTTTATTGCTTTCATTGAAAATTTAATATGTTTATATACAGTTAGAAAATATGGTGTATATGCTATAAAACTCATTATAACAGCAGGAAGAATATAATAAACTATTTGATTATCATAACCTGATAAAAAAGTCATATAATTCATTGATAATAAAAAAGAAATTTCAGATATGAATAAGAAGATTATTACAAATAATACAATAAAAGAAATAAAGTTGTATTGCTTTGTTTGAATTTTTATAATATTTCACCCGTTTATAAAGTGAATATGATAATTTTTATTGGATTCAATGTCTCTTTTATATGTATCTATTAAAATATAATAAAAAATATTTAATCTAAAGTAATATACAACAGAAAAAATAATTGGATTTATAAGGAAATACATAAAAACAGAAATAAGTAAAATTGCTAAAAATCACATATTTATCCTAGATTATCTAGTTTAGTCTTATTTGGTAATTTTCTTATATACCATATGTTTTTAGCAGGATTATATACTTTTTGAAGTCCTCATTCATACAGTTGTCATTCTGAAACACTAAGCATCTGATCAATAGTTTTAAATTCACCTGTTTTTAAATTCTTAAATAATAGATTTCTACCCCCTGTTCCACCATTTTCATAAGAATCTGTTTGAACAGTTTCTTTCATTACAACTCATTCAATTTTTCTAATATCATCTAAGTATTTGTTGATTTCATTTAATTTACTTGTAAGATTTAACAAAAACTTTTGAATTTCTTCTGTTTCTTTATTAAGTTTGTTTAATTCATCTATACTAACACCTAATGAAGCAAGATCAATTCCTGTAAAAGTAATGGATGGTATTGCTTTAACAAGTTTTGATGCAAAACTACCAACAGATTTTAATTTTTTATAATTCATTGCAATTCTAAATACATTACCAGTTATACCGTTAGTGACACCCCATATATAATTAAAAGCTGTGTATCAGTCATCAAGTGAGGTTGTGTTAGATTTTATGTTAAGCAATTTATTTATAAATTCTTTTTTTGATAATAAAGCTTCTTTTTGATTTTTAAGTGAGTCTATATAAAATGTTATTCCTAGAGATACCACAGAAGTGCCTACACTAACAAAAGCAAAAATAAACGGAAAGAAAAAAGATAATACTGATGATAACACAGAAGCAGCTGTCGTTGCTATTGATGCTATTGTTGCATTTTTTATTTTAGATTGTATTGAATTAATGTTATTTTCTATTATAGAATAAACTTCCTTAATATTTTCTGCTTCGGCTTCTAATTCATGAAATTTAATGTTTAGTTTTTTTGAATTAACTTCATTTTGGTCTATATTTATTGTATATCTCAAATCATTATTTATTAGAACTCTTTTTATGTTAGATTTTACTTTAACTTTTTTTATTTTCTTTGTAATATCATTAACAATAGAATTAACAGAAATTTCGAATTCTTCTATAAATTTTGAATATATTTGATGAATATTATAATCTATGATTTCTTTTTCTTGGTATGGAGCAATTTTTCCACTCTTTTTCAGATTTACAATATAATAGTCAAACATTTTCTTAAAATCTTGAAAAGAAATTAAATTTTTTAAACTTTTGTTCTTTTTTTCAGAATTTAAGAAACGAAAGAAATTGTCACCATTTAATTTGTTTGTAAACAACTTTTCATCAATTGTTTTCATTAAATATTCATAATCAATAAATGTATTAATTCCTGTATTTGATTGATTCATATTTTCAGGATTATGATTTATTTTATATTCGTATACTGGCATATTTGTAATACTGCTTAAACTAGCAATCGGATCACCTAAATTTAATAATATTTTCTTCATTTTAACTCCTTATATAAATTTTATGAAAATATTTAAGACAACCTATCAATCTATGTATATATTTAAAAGTTTCTGAAAGAATTATTGTCAAATAATAGATGTCTTCTTATAATTTCAAAATTGTGCATATAACCCTTCTCAAATATAGTTTCCTTTATTGACTTCATCAAAATGATAACCTCAAATCATAAAATAATGAATATTTATAACATCTAATTTTGATTTTATAAATATTCTTAATGGATATATGTTTAAAACAACCATTCTACCTTTTAAATGATAAAAATCAAAAAAAGTTTCGTTTCTTTTGTTTAACTTTGGTGTTTTTTTAGGAAGAAAATAATCATCAAAGGTGAATTCAAATTTATCAATAAGTTTATAAATAATATTTGTGCGATTGATTCTAAGTTTAATAAATAGAATGCTACAAATAAAACAAAGTAAAAAGTGAGGTATATAGGTTATATTAATATATAAAAGTACTTCTGCACTTACTGATAGCTTACTACTGTTAAATTTAATTACAAGAAGCGCATTTATAGTAATCAAAATAATTAAGAAAAAACTTAAAAAAACAAAGAAAAGATGTGTGATTCTTTGTCATTTCAAAAAAGCTAATGCACCATATTTGAATGTGTAATGTGTTTTTGTATGCTTAATCTTTATTAAAATGTTAGTTTTCTTGATTATAAATTTAAAGTTTATAGTAAAGAATCTAAGAACAAAATAAGTATATAATGAAATATAAATGGTGGCTAATGCAAGAAAAATATTAATAATTGCTCATACAAACATTAGACATCATCCTTATTAAAATAATTTACATAGTTGTAGAAAAAACCTTGATAGTTATCTATGTACTCACTTTTTACTGATTTATCCATATCATAAATATAAAAAGCTAGAATGTAATATGTATCTTCTTTAAAAATCTTTTTAAGCTTTTTAATATTAATTATATTTCACGTTGCTATAATATCATATATAACAATGTAATTAAGGGGTAATAATCCGTTATTTTTAAATTCATCATTTAACATATTGTCATAAGTTATATTTGTTGATTTCATTATTGTATTAAAATATGACTTTGATTTTATAGATATATACATATTTCTAACAAATATAATATAAAAAATTGAAACAGTTGCAATAGTTATTAAAAGTGTTGGTGGAATAAGTGAATAAAATAAATTTATGAAATCTTCTTGCAAATAAGGAACTAACAAAAAAGTTGCAATGATTGCTCCTAAGTGAAGTAAAAATGTAAATATAAACAAAATGATATGAAGTATCACTAACTTATTTATTTTCTTATTCATTAAATATCAACCATGCACAAAATGAATATGGTATTTATTTGTGTGTAACATTTGATGTCTTTTGTATGTATCATTAAGGATATAAAAGAAAATTTGAAAACAATATTTATAAATAATAAGAATTAATACCATACTAAGTGGTAATATTGCAGGAAGTATTAGGAGAGAAAGAAATAATAAAAACATATTAACCTAAATTATCTAACTTTGTTTTATTTGGTAATTTTCTTATATATGTTACTTTTCGAGCAGGGTTATATACTTTTTTTAGTCCCCATTTATATAGTTGCAAGTCTGTTTGTTGTAACATTTCATTAATTGTAAGGATTTGACCAGTTTCAAGGTTTTTGAAGACTAAATTTCTTCCACCTTTTCCGCCATGATTATATGAATCGTTTTTAGGTGTCTCTTTTATTACAACTCATTCTACTTTTTTTATGTTATTTAATTCATTATATAGCGAATCTAATGTCTTCTTTAAATCACTTGTATAATTATTTATAATATCATTTTCTCTTTGTATTTGTGTTCTATCACCTAATGCAAGTATTATTGATAAGCCATCAATCCCTAATGATTCCAAAGAAGGTAATGAAAATTCTAGCATATCCTTAATAGCATTTGAAATTTTACTTTTAAAATACATTACTAATTTAAAAATATTGTCTGTTATTTTTCATCCATTAGATGCAAAGTCGTATGCATCATAGAAATAAGATATTTTTGATTCTTCAACATTAGATCCATCATCAAGTGAAATTATTTTTTTTTAATGCTGCATTTTTATCTAAAAAATTCTGTTTTCTTGTCTTAAAATAAATTATAACCCCTGTTAGAACAATTAATGAAAAAGCAGAACCAGCACCTAAAACAGCACCAACAACTGGAATAAAAAATGCTACAATTCCTGATAATGTAGAAGTAACAGCAAGAGAAAGATAAGCAGAATTTAATTTTAATAATATATCATTAGTACTTTTAACCCCCTCATTCAAGAGTTTCAAAATAGGTTTTATTTGCTCTATTTTTTTCTCAACCTCAAAGAACCTAATAGTTATTTTTTTTGAATTTTCTATATCATCTTCAATATTTATTTTATATCCTTTTTCATCATCTAGAGATACCCTATTAATTTTTCTTATTCTTTTTTCTTTCTTAATATTTTCTTGTATCTGTAGCTTCAATTTATCGACAGAAAGTCTTAATTCACCAAGAAATTTATCATACATTTCATTAAATTTTTTTGGACTTTGGTTTGTAATTAAATTTGCATCACTACTTGAAATAACTTTATCATCTACTAATCTTCTTACATATTTGTTTAATAGTTTGCTGAAATTTTTTTTACTTACCTTACTCATTAGTTCATTTAATGACATGCTTGAATTAAGAAAGTCAGGAAGTGATTTTTCAAATAAATATAATTCACCAGTCATTTCAAGAATATGATTATTTTTTTCTTTTTTTAATTCATTATCATATCCCGTGCTTTCTAACCTTGCATCTATTATTTTGTGATAATTAGGAGGGATATTATAACTTTGAACCGGAATACCTATAACACCTGATAAACCTGTTATAGGATCACCTAATTTTATCAATGTTCTACTCATTTCATCTCCTTTTTGACTTGATATAATTTTACACAATTATTCTGATAAAACGAAAAATACAAAAGCATATAAAATATGCAAATTCCCTAAACATCAACAAAGTTTTTTTGTTCATCAAGTGAAATATCATAAATATTAAGTCTAGTGTTTTTAATATAATGATTTATTCTTTGACAGTGATGTGCAATTCTTTCAATGGTTCTCAATAAAATACCATAATCAAAATCTTTATCAAGTTGCTTTTGTCCATTTTGTGTTTTCAAACGTTCAACATTTACTTTAGTGAATTCATCCGATAAACTATTAATATTTGTGTATAGTTTATCAATAAAATTACTTCTTTCATCAGTTTGGTTTTCTAATTGTCTGATTGAATTTTTTAACAAAGTCTGCAAAGATTCTACTAATTGACTTATTTCAGTTATTATTTCGCTATCTAAGTCGAATTTTTGTGTTGATTTTGATATATAAGTTTTATTTAACTCTAAGATAACATCGTTTCCTAATCCCATTATTTTGTCAACTGAACGACTTGAAAGAATTAATGATAAATGTAACTTAGCATCGTCGTTATTCAAATTGCGACTGTTAAGCTGAACTAAATAGTTATATATTAATGTCCGTGTATTATCAATAACTTCTTCCAAGTGATGGTATTCCTTCAAAATTTTTTGATCTCCACTTTTTATATATTCTCAAAGCAATTTCATTCCTTTTTGAGAAATTTTACCTTGGGTATACAAGGCATTTTTAGCAGCCTTTAGTGCCAATGATGGGTTTTCATTAATCAGTTGAGCAGGCAGAATAATTTCAAATTCTTTGTTTATATTTTTATCTTTTATAATCTTATTTACAAATAATTCAAGATATTTAATTAACCAAAAGAAAATACCAACTAGGATAAAGTTAAAGAACAAGTGAGCCAAGGATAATTGCAAGGCCTTTTGTGTGGGTGCCATTAATAATATAAAGTCTGCATAATAAGTCAAAGGATATAAGAAAGGTAAGATAAGTAAGGCAATTGATAAATTAGTAAATCCTCATAAGATAGCAATTTTCTTAGAATTATTATTTTTAGATGTGAAAGAAACTATTAAACCGGTTATGGTTGTTCCTAAATTAGCACCAAGAACTAAGGCGATAGCTGAATAAATTTGTAATGTATCTTGCTCTTTAAAGACAATTTGATATAAAGTAACAGTTGCACTAGAAGATTGTAAAATCCCAGTAAGAACAAAAGAAAACAAGAATGCTGATCATGGATTTGCTCCAGCAACAGACAAGGTTTTCTTAAAGAAATCTTGTTTTACAATTTCTTTTGCTGCAGATGACATTATTTTTAGTGATAAAAATACCATTCCTATTGCTATTGCTAGCAAAAAAATGTTTTGTCATCTATCTTTTTTGGTGAGTAATGAACCAAACACTCCGATAACCATAAATAAAATAAAGTATTCAGTAAATTTAAAACTTGATTGAAATGAAACGATCAAGGATGTTGTTGCAGTTCCTATATTTGCACCGAGTAAAAAGGCAATAGCTGCTCTTAAACTTATAAATCGTGCTGCTAAAAGTCCCATTATTAATGCGATTGCACCATCCGAAGATTGGATAAAAGTTGTGAATAGAATCCCTACCAGCAAAGCAATATAGTTATTTTTAGTTATAAATTTTATCACCTTACGAAATTTTGAATCACCGATACTTTTTAATGATGTAGATAACTTTTTAGTTGCATAAATAAATAAAGCCAAGGATGCTAAAGCAAAGACGATTGCAAGCGAAATTGTATCAAATTTCATAACTGTCCTTTCAAATATCTTTTTTTGATATTATAATAAAATTTTATAATTTGAAAATTTAATACAAAGAAACTTTGAATAAGTTAAAATATTATTATGGATTCAAAAGAATATGTGCAAAAGTTGTGTTATCAAAAAGGTTGAGACTTTGAAAAACTTGATAAATATGTCAATTTAATAGAAGAAAAAAATAAAGTAATGAACTTAACGGGTTTTTCCGATGATCGTTTATGAAGTGAAGGGATCCTGGAATCCCTAGCATTTATGGACAAAATAATGAAAGTGTTTAATAAATGCAATGTATTAGATATCGGTGCAGGTGTAGGTTTTCCATCAGTTCCTTATTTTATTGCTAACTTAAATTCTAATTTTCAACTTGATATCTATGAACCACTAACAAAACGTTGTGATTTTTTAAATCTTGTTATTAAAGAATTAAATATTACTAATATTAAAGTTTATAAAAAACGAGTTGAGGAACAAAAACAAAAAAATATATACGATATTGTAACAGCCCGTGCTGTTGCAGATATCCAAACATTAATTTTAGTTGCCTTTCACCTTATCAGAGTTGGTGGAAAAATGATATTGATAAAGGGAAAAAAAGTTTTAAAAGAGGTAGAAGATGCAGAATTTGCTTTTAAACAAGTTAAATACAAGTTGGATATTGAAAAGTTTTCTATGACACAAATAAACAAAGATAATCATATTGTATATATTACAAAACTTAGAAGTACACCAAATTCTATTCCGTATGTTTGAAAAGATGTTATAAAACTTAGAAGGTAGTTATTTATATGTATAAAAAAGTAGTCAAAAATTTGACTACTTTTAAAATTTTTAATTTACAGTTTTCAATTTATATTATATAGAGTTTAAACAAAATATAAGAAAGAAATTAAATTATGTGAAAAATTATAACGAGATAACAAAGAATAATGAAAGAGAAATTTTGTTAACGAAAACTGAATGAAAAGAGAGAACATAAATAAACTAAATAATTTTATGAATTATTGAGTAAAAATTTAAATGAAAATTTACGAATAAAATAATAGAACATAGATTTGATATTTAAATGAATATTTTGATTTTACTAAGTATTAAGTATTTTGATATCAATAATGAATCCTAAGCACATTTGACAATACACTTAGGAATTTTATTATACAACAAAAAATATTAATATATCATAATAAATAACAAAATAAGTAAATTTTTAGTGTTTTTTTGTTATTTTTTTCATTTTTTCTATAAAATCCAAATCTTCTTCTGAAAAATCAATGTTACTATCAATTCACTGCTTGCGTTTTGATGAATCTTCACCCATTAAAATTGAAACCCTTCTTTCAGCAAGTGAAGCATCTTCGATACTAATTTTAATTAATGTACGTGTTTGTGGATTCATTGTAGTTTCTCATAATTGATCAGCATTCATCTCACCGAGCCCTTTATATCTTTGTAGTTCGATAGCACCTTTTTGTTTTGTTAATATATCCCTTAAATCATTTTCATCTCAAGCATATAAAATGTTTTTTTTGCTTTTATTAGTAATTTTATATAACGGAGGAATTGCGATATAAACTTTACCTGCTTCAATTAAAGGTTTCATAAAACGGTAAAAAAAAGTAAGTAATAAAATTTGAATATGTGCCCCATCGGTGTCAGCATCCGTCATAATAACTATTTTATTGTAATTGCATTTATTTAAATCAAAATCCTTGGCAAAACCAGCACCAATTGCATTGATAATAGTTGCTATTTCATTATTTTTAAGTAAATCAATAATACTTTTCTTTTCAGAATTTATAACCTTTCCGCGCAGAGGTAAAATCGCTTGATAATGACGATCACGACCACTTTTAGCAGATCCCCCTGCTGAATCGCCTTCGACAATAAATAACTCTCTTTCAGAAGCCTTTTTTGATGTCGCTGGAGTTAATTTGTCACTTATAATACTTTTTTCTTTTAGTGACTTCTTAGATTGTCTTGCTTCATCGCGACGCTTACGTTCTTCAAGTCGGATTTCATATGCACGTTTAATTTTTTCCAAAACTTTCTTAAATTGATTTTTATTATCTTCAATTCATTTTTGCAAGTATTTTGAAACAATTTCTTCACTAATATTCTTTGCTTCAGGTGTTCCTAATTTGTCTTTTGTTTGTCCAACAAATTCTAAAAGATGTTCAGGAATTTTGAGCGAAATAACACAAGTAAGGCCCTCCTTGATTTCTTCAGAATCAAAGATGTTTTTGCCTTTTAAAAAACCTTCTTTCAAGGCGTATTCATTAACTATTTTGTTAAAAGCATTACGTAATCCAATTTCGTGACTACCACCATCGCGAGTTTTAACATTATTAACGAAACTTAATAACAAATTCGAATACGAATCAGTTCATTGAAAACCAAATTCAACTTCAATGTCTTTTTTGGTGTCTTTAAATGAAATCGCCTTAGTTAAAGGTGTTTTGGAATCATTTAGAAAATCAATAAATGCTTGAATACCATTATTATACTGATAAGTTTCATCAAAACCGATGTTTTCATCAACAACTCTAATTTCTAAATTAGAGATTAAAAAAGCACTTTCCTTTAAACGTTCAGAAATTGTATCTATATTTAATTTAGCACGTTTAAAGAAATGATAATCGGGTCAAAATTCAACCGATGTCCCTGTCTCCTTGCTCTTTCCTACTTCATGGGTTCGCTCTTTAATATTATCACCTTCGAAAACAGTGCGATATAATTTACCATTTCTTGCTACAGTTGCTATTAATTGAGTTGACAAAGCATTGGTAACACTTGAACCAACACCGTGTAAACCGCCTGATGTTTTATAAGCACTTGAATCGAATTTTCCACCAGCATGTAATTCAGTAAAAACAACTTCTACAGCACTGCGATCGTCATCTTTTATCTTATCTACTGGGATTCCTCGACCATTATCTGTAACTTTTACCGAACCATCTGTTCTTAAAAATACTGCTATTTTGTTTGCATAACCAGCCAAAGCTTCATCAATTGCATTATCTACAATTTCTCAGACAAGATGGTGTAAACCATTTACATCAGTTCCACCAATATACATTCCAGGACGCTTACGAACCGCTTGTAAACCTTTTAATTGTTGGATACTACTTGCATTATATTGCTCATTCATAATTTTAATTATATAATTATTTTCGCTACATTTAAAATTGAAAAGCAAAATAATGTTTGTTTTATAAATTTTTAAAATTGCTTTCAAATTTCGTTAAAATAATAAGAAATTTAAAAGCAATTTAGTTTTTTGAAATTATATTAATTAAAACAATATAATATTTAAAAGTATGATACATAGACAAAAATGTAAAATATCTTTACTATTTTAAGCACACATATTTAATAAAAAAAGGTATAATTAAAATGTTTTTTATAAAGGAGTAAATTTGTTGACTTTTAGTAATCTTTGATATAAACTATCTAAAGGCTGAAGAAAGTTTTGAGAGAATAAAAATTTAAGTAAAAAAATTATTTTTACGATTATAATGCTTACTGTTTTTGTTTTTGGAACCACTATTACAGCACCATTTATTCGGATTGCTGATCCAAGTCAACTTTCGAATAATGCTTTTTTAAACACTCTTAATTTAATTGGTGGTGGGGGTTTGCGTCAGTTTTCGATTTTTGCCTTAGGGATTAGTCCTTTTATTAATGCATCCTTGATAATGATGATTTTGCAATCAAAGTTTGTTCCACCAATTTACAAACTTTCACAAAGTGGGCCACAAGGAAGAAAGAAAATTAATGTTATTACCCGTTTTGTAACATTAGCAATTGCTTATCCGCAGGCAGTGTTTTTAACAAGAGCTCTTTCATCAGGGAGTCCATCATCTGTATTTATTTCAATTACAGGAACCCAGTATTTTAGTGAAAATGCATTAGTATATTTTATAATTCCGATGATTTTAGTTTCTGCTTCGTTATTAGCACTTTTTATTTCAGAACAAATTACCAACAAAGGAGTGGGTAACGGGACTAGTTTATTAATTTTTACTGGTATTGCAGCAAGGTTACCTCGTCAGTTTCATACAGCAATTTTATATTATATAGGTGATTTAGCTGAAAGTGGAATAATGAAAGGCATAATAAGCTTTATTAGTTATTTATTAGTTTATATTTTAACAATTGTAATAATTGCAATTGTATATGTTTCGGAAAGACATGTGCCGATTCAACAAGTCGGAGCAGGACGCTCAAAGAGTCGTAAGGAAATGGGTAAATTACCAATTAAAGCGAATCCGGGCGGGATAATGCCTATAATTTTTGCAATGTTAGTTTTATCATTTCCTACAATGATCGCTAATGTTTTACCACAACATAGTGCTGCCAAATTTTGAATAAACACAAATTTACAATTCACTCAACCGATTGGATTTACTTTGTTAATTGTAATAGTGTTAGTGTTTTCAGTGTTAATGGGAATTCAGCAATCAAAAGTTGATAAAATAGCAGAAGATTTTACTAAAAACTCTACATTTATTCCTGGGGTGCGTCCTGGTGAAGAAACGCAAGATTATTTAGTTGCTATAGTTTTTCGTTTAAGTGTATTTTCATCACTTTACTTAGTAATTCTAGGAAGTATGCAATTTATTGCAATTATGGCTCATATACTTCCTCAAGCAATTGCTTTTGGTGGAACAGGTTTAATGATTTTGGTATCAACTTCACTTGAAACACTCGGACAACTTAAAGCACGTCGTATGAGCAACAAATTATCTAAGGCAAAACGACTTACTCTCGAAAATTTTGAAAATTTAAATTCTGATAAATCAGACGATGATAAGAAGATGGGAACAGGATTATTATGATAGGAAAAATAGATACAAATATAATTTTAATGGGACAACCTGGAGCAGGTAAGGGAACTGTAGCAGGAGTTTTTGCTAAGAAAACCGAATGAATACATTTATCTACCGGAAATATTTTTCGTCAAGAAATCCATAATAAAACACAACTTGGTCAGAAAGTAGAATATTATGTAAACTCAGGTGGATATGTTCCTGATGAAATCACAAATGAAATAGTTAAAAATGCAATTTTGAAACTACGAGCAGAAAATAAGTTTTTTATTTTAGACGGTTATCCACGTACTATTGCACAAGCAGAATTTCTAAAACAAATTCCTAATTTAAAATTCAAAGTTATATTATTAACTGCTTCTGAAAAAATAATAATGGAACGTTTATCTGGTAGACTTGCTTGCGAAATTTGTGGGACAGGTTATCATATAAAATTCAAAAGAAGTTTCGTTCCCGATTATTGCGATATTGATGGTGGAAGGCTTTATTCACGCGATGATGACAAGCCTGAAAAAATTAAAAACCGTCTTAAAATATACGATGAACAAACTAAACCATTATTAGAATATTATAAAAAAACAGGTGAATTACTAACTTTTGCTTGTGAAGGCGATCCTGAAGAAGTTGCTAATGAAATTGCTTCTCATTTTAAAATAAGATGATAAAATTATGATACTTTTGAAAAAGTATCATTTTTTTGTTTTCAAAAGTACATCTGGAGGTAGTATTGATTCAAATTTTAAACGAAGAACAAGTCAAAAAAATTACCAAAAGTTGTAAAATCTTGGCAGAAGTAAAACAAATTTTGTGAGATTTCATAAGACCAGGGGTTTCTTTAAAAGAAATTGATCAATTAGCTTTTAAAGAAATTACTAAAAGGGGTGCTAAACCAGCTTTTTTAGGTTTATATGGTTTTCCTGCAACCACATGCATCTCTGTAAATGAACAATTGATCCACGGAATCCCTAATAATTACATTATAAAAGATGGTGACTTAGTTAGTGTTGATATCGGTTGCATCTGACAGGGGTTTAATAGTGATAGTGCATTTACCAAAGCTATTGGTAATGTATCTGCATCTGACCAAAAACTTATTGATGTTGCAAAAGGAGCCTTTGAAGCAGGATTAAAAGCAATTAAAAGAGGCGCTCGAGTTGGTGACATCAGTGCTGCAATAGGTAGGTATATCAAAAAAAACGGATTATATACACCTGTTGAGTTTTGTGGTCATGGTATTGGAAGTCATCTCCATCAAGATCCAAATGTTAATAATACAGGACATAAAGGAAGTGGTCCATTATTAAAAAACGGTATGGTTCTTTGTATTGAACCAATGATAATTCAAACTCCACATATTAAAATTTTATCAGATGGTTGAACTGTTATTAGCGCTAATAAAACAAATACAGCCCATTATGAACATACCGTTTTAATAAAGGATTTTCATGGTGTCGTTCTAACGAAAGGAATATAATTTGGCAAAAGACGCAATTAAATTTAAAGCAGTCGTTAAAGAAGCTCATACAACAGACTTATATACAGTTGAATTAAGCGATAACGGTGCCCTAATTAAAGCTCATATTTCAGGTAAAATGCGTGTAAATCATATTCGTATTTTACCTGGTGATACAGTTGATGTAGAAATGAGTCCTTATGATTTGACACAAGGACGCATTGTCTATCGTCATAAATAAAAGGAGAAACTATGAAAGTTAGAGCAAGTGTAAAGAGTATTTGCAAAGATTGTAAGATCATTAAACGTAAAGGTGTAAACCGTGTGATTTGTATTCATCCAAAACACAAACAAAGACAAGGTTAATAAGAAAGGAAAGTTAAATGGCTAGAATTTTAAATGTTGAAATTCCAAATGATAAGCGTGTAGTTGTTTCATTAACTTATATTTATGGAATTGGAAGAACCTTAGCAAAAGAAATTTGTAAAACTGCAAAAGTAAGTGAAGATGCTCGTGTTAAAAATCTAAGTGAAGAAGAATTATCAAGAATTCGTGAAGCTGCAAAAGTATATACCACCGAAGGTGATTTACGCAGAGAAGTAACTTTAAACATTAAACGTTTAATGGAAATTAAATGCTACCGTGGGATCAGACACCGTAAAGGATTACCAGTTCGTGGTCAATCAACCCAAAAGAATGCTCGTACCCGTAAAGGTCCAAGAAAAACTGTAGCAGGAAAGAAAGGTAAATAATGGCTCGTAAATCAAAAAAGAAAAATATTGTTAGTGGAATAGCACATATTCACTCAACAAATCAAAACACTATTGTTACTTTCACAGATGAAAAAGGTGATGTAATTGCTTGATCATCAGCAGGAGCAATTGGTTATAAAGGAACCAAGAAAAAAACTCCATATGCTGCAGGTTTAGCAGCACAAGCAGCCGCGGAAGCTGCAAAAGAACACGGAATGAAGACAGTCAAGGTTGAATTAAAAGGACTAGGAGCAGGTAAAGATGCTGCTAGAAAACAAATCGAAGTTGCTGGAATTACAGTTACTGAAATCAAAGATGTTACACCTGTTCCGCATAATGGTACTAGACCTCCAAAACGTATTTTAAAACGTGAACGTGCAAAAAAATAATTAATACCATAGTATTTAAAGGAGTCTCGATATGGAAAAGATGAAACAATTATCTTATAGAAAAAAACCAGTATTTAGAGAAACAGACGATAATGAAACCACATTCACCTTACAAGGACTCGAAAGAGGTTATGCAAACACATTAGGAGTTGCATTAAGACGTGTATTGCTTTCATCTACTACTTCGCTTGCACCGTTTTGTGTTCGCATCGAAGGGGTAGAGCATGAATTTTCTACAATTAAAGAAGTTGTAGAAGATGTTCCAAGTTTGATTATGAATTTGCGTAAGGTTAAATTCACTTATGATCCTAATATTGTTTCAGATAATGAAATTGTTAAGGTTAAATTGGTAGCAGATGAATCAGGTGTATTAACAGCAGGAAAAATGCAGATTTCAAACCCTGGTGTTCGTGTTATTGATCCATCAGTACACATTGCAGAAGTAGTGAATCCAAATGCATTAAAATTAGAAATGTTTTTACGTGCAGGACGTGGATTTGTTTCATTTGAGGAGAATAAAGTTCTTTTACTAAATCCGCAAATCAAAGTTTCGTTAGATACAGATATTAAAAAGGCTGAATATATCGCAGTTGATTCTGATTTTTCTCCAATTGAAAAAGTATGATATACACAAAGAGAACTAAACTCATCATCACCCAAGATTGAAGAAGAACTTGAATTAAATATTAAGACAAACGGAACGGTTTCAGCAAAACAAGCGATTAAATCTGCATCAGAAATTTTAATCGGTTTATTCGCTGTTATCGGTAATGTTGATAGTATGGAAGATGTAAAAATCTTTGAAGAACCAAAACAAGTTGAAGAAGAAAAACCTGATGATGATATTGATATTTCACAACTTGGTTTAAGTGTTCGTTCATATAATGCACTTAAAAAAGCTAATAAACGCAAACTTAGTGAATTTGCTGCAATGAAACTTGAAGACCTTGAAAACATTAAAAACTTAGGTAAAAAATCTATTGAAGAAATCGTCAAAAAACTCGCTGAGCAAGGTATTATTTTAAAAGAAGGAGTTGAATAATATGGCAAATCCAAAACAAATCTATTCACGTGATACAAAATGAAGAACTGGTGTAATGCGTTCATTAGTTAGTGAGTTGATAGCTCATGGACATCTAACAACAACCTTAACCCGTGCAAAAGAAGTTCGCAGACATGCTGAACGTATGATTCAAAAAGCAAAAACCCCTACCTTAGCAAACAGACGTGCAGTAGCTTCATATGTTCGCGATATTAAAGTTGAAGGTAACAAAAATGTTCTTAAACATTTATTTGACACAGTAGCACCTAAATATGCACAAAGAAACGGTGGATACACAAGAATTATTAAATTACCAAAACGATTGGGTGATAATACTCGAATGGCCTTAATTGAATTAGTTTAATTTCCTTACTTATTTTAGAGCTTTAAAAATTTATTGCAAACAACCACCTAGGGTTGTTTTTTGTATAAAAATATCCACATAAGTGGATATTTTTATCAAATTTTAATGCGCTTTTCAGGTGATAAATACATTTGATCACCATCTTTTATATCATAGGTTTTTAAAAATAATTCGTTATTAGATAAAACTTTATTTGCACGTACTTTGGTTGGAGCATGTACATCTGAATCAAGTAGTCTTTTTGCTCTACCTTCTTTATAAATTGATCGTCAAACAGTAGCTCAGTTTTCAAAGAATGCATGTGCATCAAAATCAGGATATTTTTGAGCTGCTTTTAAAGCACAATCAAATCCACCTAAATCTGCGATATTTTCAGAAACTGTTAATTTTCCATTCACTTTACCATATTCTGTCTCTGTTCCGTCATAAAGATCAATAACAGCTTGTGTGCGTTTTTTAAATTCATTTAAGTCATTTGCAGTTCATCAGTTGTTTAACTTACCGTTTTCGTCAAATTGTGCCCCATTGTTATCAAAACCATGTGAAATTTCATGTGCGATAACAACCCCGATTCCACCGAAATTAGCTGACTTAGACTGATTTATATCATAAAAAGGAGATGCTAATATCGCAGCAGGAAAAACAATTTGATTTCGCATCGGATTATAGTAAGCATTAATTGTAGCGGGTGTCATACCCCAAAGTTTTTTATCTTCTGATTTATGATATAAGGATAATTGATATTCACTGATATGTTTGTTAAATTCCTTAATGTTTTCAAAAATATTAGAACCATCTTGATATGTTTTTACCTTAAATTTAGCATAATATGGACGAATTTTTTCTGGATAACCTACCATTGGTTCAAATTTTTCAAGTTTTAAGATTGCTTTTTGAATTGTTTCTTTTGATAGTCAACTGTTATGTAATAAACTATCTTTGTATACATCAATCATAGATGCAATCATATTTTCCACATCTGCTTTAGCTTTTGATCCAAAATATTTATCAGCATAGAACATTCCGAGTGGCATTCCAAAGAACTTGCTGGTTAAATCATATGCAAAATCATTTAATTCTCTTACTTTTGCCACTGAATTTACTGCATTAGCATACTCGGTTGCTTTAATTCTTATTTCTTCTGATAAATAAGTTGTAGTTGCTAGCATATTTTTAATAAACATTGAATCACGGAATTTTTCAAAGTTTACTTCATTAAAAATTTCATCAAACTTAGCAAAAAGTCTTAGGTTTGGAATTGATGCTTCTGATACTTTTTGTCCAATAATTAAGTCTAATAGTCTCAAAAAGTCATATTTTTTAGAAAATGAACTTAGTTCTTCTCTGGTTTTCAGATTATATAAGGAAACATAATCTGCTTGTTCGACTGATGAAAGAATGTGGTCTTTATAAATATCATCAAAAGCAATCGCATTTTCAATCATTATATTTACTTTTTGCTGAGCAAAACCGTAATCTAAAAGTAAATCATTTACCATATTTTTTCATGCATTAAGTAATTTTTCTTTTTCTTTTGGTTGCTCATAAGTTTCCTTAGATGGCAAGATTACTGAAACTGAATCAAGTCACAAAATTCTTTTATCATTATCTGCAAAATCTTCATAAATTTGTAATTCTAATGGTAAGAAATTGTAATTTAATCACACATCACGATTTGCATTGAAAATATCATTAAAAGAGTTAAATTGATATATTCTATCTAAAAAATTACGAACAGGTTGTCAGCCTAATTCATTTCTTTTTTTTGAATTAATAATGAGTTGATAAAATTTTACTAAATCAGACATCATCGGATGATCTTTTGGCAATTCTTGTTTACCTAATGATCATTGTGAAATTAAGTTCTTAAGTAATTTTTCTAAATTTAACTCTAACTCAACAAAAGATCCGATTGATGAACGATCTTCTGGTATTTTAGCAGTTTTTAATCATTCTGCATTAACATATTCATAAAAATCATCTTTTTTATTCATATTTCTCCTATTTTTTTGTTTCTATATTAGTTTTTAAAATTGATAAGAAGGCTTCTTGTGGAACTTCGATGCTACCAAGTTTTTTCATACGTTTTTTACCTTCCTTTTGCTTTTTAAGTAACTTTTGTCTTCGAGTTACATCTCCACCATATAACTTAGCAGTAACATCTTTTCGATAAGCCTTAATAGTTTCGCGAGCGATAATTTTTCCACCGATTGTTGCTTGCACAGGGACTTCAAAGTTTTGTCTAGGAATAGCATCCTTTAGTTTAACACATAATTGTCGAGCTTGTTCATAAGCTCGATCACGATGACATATAATTGAAAAAGCATCAACTTTATCCCCGTTAAGTAAAATATCTACTTTTACTAAATCACTTTCACGATATCCTAATCATTCATATTCAAATGAAGCATAGCCCTTGGTAGTTGATTTAAGACGGTCAAAGAAATCAAAAATAGTTTCAGCCAATGGTAGTTCATAAATTACATTAGAACGCTTAGAATCTATTATTTCAAGCGACTTATATATCCCACGCTTGTTTTGACATAATTCCATTACATTACCGATATAGTCGTTAGGGATAAAAATTTGTGCTTGCACATAAGGTTCTTCGATTTTTTCAATAAATGTTCGATCAGGGAGTAAGGTAGGATTGGCGATCATTTCTATTTCACCTTTGGTGGTGGTAACTTTATATTCTACACTTGGAGAAGTTGCAATGATACCAACTTTATATTCACGATCTAATCGTTCTTGTAGGATTTCCATATGTAAAAGTCCTAAAAAACCAACACGAAATCCAAATCCTAATGCTTTGGATGTTTCTTGTTCTCAACTTATTGATGAATCACTTAAAGAAATTTTTTCTAAGCTCTCTTTAAGTAGTGAATAATCTCGTGTATCAACTGGATAAAATCCGGTAAAAACAACAGGTTTCATTTTCTTATAACCAGGTAAAGCATTTTGAGTTGGTTCTTCTAAATGTGTAATGGTATCACCGACATTAACTTCCTTAGCATCTCTGATGGCTGCAGAAACTCAACCTACTTCACCTGCTTGTAACACCTCTTTTTTAGTTTCATAAGGATTTCTGACCCCTAATTCGATTACATGATAGCGATTGTTCTCATCGTTTCGAGACATAAATTTAAATTTATCACCTACTTTTAAAATCCCTTCAAAAATCCGAACTAACATTACAACACCACGGTATGGATCAAAATAACTATCGAAAATTAAAGCTTTTAATGGTTTATCATCATCAGCATCTTTTGCAGACGGGATATATTTTATAATTGCTTCAAGTAACTTATCTACCCCTAATCCTGTTTTTGCTGATACTAATACAGCATTCTCGGTTGGTATCCCGATAACATCTTCAATTTCTTTTTTAACACCTTCCACATCTGCAGATGACAAATCAATTTTATTAATTACCGGAATTATTTCAAGGTTGTTTTCTAGAGCAAGATATACATTTGCAAGAGTTTGTGCCTCAATGCCTTGTGTTGCATCAACTAGTAACAAAGCACCTTCAGAAGCTGCCAAGGAACGTGAAACTTCATAAGTAAAATCAACATGACCAGGGGTATCAATAAGATGAAAAATATAATCTTTATATTTAATTTGCACTGCATTAAGTTTTATAGTAATTCCACGCTCTTTTTCTAAATCCATTGAATCAAGAAATTGCTCTTTTAATTCTCTTGTTGCAACAGTGTTAGTTATTTCAAGAATGCGATCAGCGAGGGTACTTTTACCATGATCAATATGTGCGATGATTGAAAAATTTTTAATTTTTGATTTGTCTATTTTCATATTATTAAATTATATTAAATTCTTTCTTTATGCGTATTAAATTTTGTATAATGTATCATTTGCGTTGCATTATAAATTTGTTTTGTTACTTTTTTATATTTAAAATATAATGCAAAAAAGTAATTTTTATTTATTTGTTATTAGTATGTATTTATAAGTCTTCTACTAAAAATAAAGTAGATATAATGATATTGAAATAAGTTGTAAGTAAACATAAAATCCATATCTAAGATAACAAAACACAAGAAAATTTCTTGTGTTTTGTTATTATTTTATGAAATTGTTAATATTAATCTTCGTCTTTAGATTGAATATTTCTACGTTTAATAATTTCATCAGCAATGTTTTTTGGTGCTTTTTCATAGTGATCAAATTGCATTTGATATGTACCACGTCCACTAGTCATTGATCTAAGTTCGGTTGAATAACCAAACATTTCAGCAAGCGGAACCATTGCTTTAACAACAACTGCACCATCGCTTCTTTGTTCTTGATCATTCACCAGTCCTCTACGACGTGATAAATCACCGATAACATCTCCCATATGATCTGATGGAACAACAACCGCAACATCCATAATAGGTTCTAATAAAACAGTCCCAATCATATCTTTTGCTTTTGTTAAGGCCTTAGAAGCTGCTATTTTGTATGCTAATTCAGATGAATCGACATCATGGTATGAACCATCAAATAATGTTGCTCTAATGTCAATCATTTGATATCCTGCTAAAATTCCTGCAGCCATTTTTTCTTCAAGTCCTTTTTGAATTGATTTAATGTATTCTTTAGGGATTTTTCCACCAACAATTTTATCAACAAATTCAAAACCACCATCAGGATTTGGTTCAAATTTTAATCAAACATGACCATATTGCCCTTTACCACCTGATTGTTTAATATGTTTTCCTTCGACATCTGCTGTTTTTGTGATTGTTTCACGGTAAGAAACCTGTGGAGCACCAACCTTTGCTTGAACTCCGAATTCACGTTTTAAACGATCTACAATAATATCAAGGTGCAATTCACCCATACCAGCGATAATTGTTTGACCTGTTTCATCATCGGTATATGTTCTAAAGGTTGGATCTTCAGCAGCTAATTTTTGTAATCCGATTGAAAGTTTTTCGGTAGCTGCTTTTGATTCAGGTTCGAGAGCTTGAGAAATAACAGGTTCGGGGAACACCATTTTTTCTAAGATGATTTTCGCACCTTTTTCATTAACTAAAGTGTCCCCAGTTGTAGTATATTTTAAACCTACAGCTGCAGCAATATCTCCGGCACGACATTCATCAATTTCGACACGACTGTTGGCATGCATTTGCAATACACGTCCGATTCTTTCTTTTTCTCCCTTAGTAGAGTTATATACATAACTCCCTTTTGTTAAAACTCCACGGTATACACGGAAGAAAGTTAAAGAACCAACAAAAGGATCGTTCATAACTTTAAAAGCTAATGCGGCAAATTCACCATCATCGGTTGCTTCAACACTAACTTCATGCTCGTTATCATGTGCTTTGATTGCTGGAATATCAACAGGTGATGGTAGATAATCAACAACAGCATCAATCATCTTTTTTACACCTTTATTTTTAAATGATGTTCCACACACTACCGGGAAGAATTCGGAAGATAAAGTTGCTTTACGAATTGCTTCTTTGAAAGCAGGTATTTCAACTTCATGTCCTTCTAAAACACTCATCATTAATTCATCATCAAAAGCAGCAACTGCTTCTAATAACTCTTGACGTTTAATTTCAACGATATCTTTAAGATCATCTGGGATTGCTGTTGCAAATTCTTCTTCTTGTGGTTCGCCATTATATGTATATGCTTCACGAGTTACAAGGTCGATAATTCCTTTGAATTCTGATTCAGCACCAATTGGTCACTGAATAGCAACAGCGTTTCCACCTAAACGTTGTTTAACAGAAGCAACTGAAGCAGCAAAATCAGCACCAGCTTTATCCATTTTGTTTACATAAACTATTCTAGGAACTTTGTAGTTTGTTGCTTGTCTTCATACTGTTTCAGTTTGTGGTTCAACACCAGATTGTGCATCTAAGACAGCGACTGCACCATCTAAAACACGCAATGAACGTTCAACTTCAACGGTGAAGTCAACGTGTCCAGGGGTATCAATAATATTGATTCTTTTACCTTTTCAAAAAGCTGTTGTAGCAGCAGATGTGATGGTAATTCCTCTTTCTTTTTCTTGATCCATTCAGTCCATTTGAGAACCACCATCATGGGTTTCCCCGATTTTATGGATTTTACCTGTATGGAATAAAATTCTTTCGGTTGTTGTAGTTTTTCCTGCATCAATGTGGGCCATAATACCGATATTACGGTAGTCTTTTAAATCATAATCTCTTGCCATATTATTTTATAACTCTGATTATCATCTAAAGTGTGCAAAAGCTCTGTTAGCTTCTGCCATTTTGTGGGTGTCTTCGCGTTTTTTAATTGCTCCACCAGTTTTATTTGATGCATCAATGATTTCGTTTGCTAAACGAACATCCATAGTTTTTTCGTTTCTTAATCTAGCATATTGAACAAGTCATCTTAATGCTAATGTTTGTTTTCTGCGAGTAGGAACTTCGGTAGGTACTTGGTAGTTAGTTCCACCGATTCTTCTTGTTCTAATTTCAAGTTGTGGTGTAATATTTTCAACAGCAGTTAAAAATACTTCCATTGGCTCTTTGTTAGTTTTACTTTTGATTAATTCAAAAGCTGAATATAAAATATCTTGTGCGATAGATTTCTTTCCGTCAAGCATAATTTGGTTAATTAATTTTGTAACAACTACTGAATTAAAAACTGGATCTGCAAGTACTTCACGGATAGGTGCACTTTTCTTTCTTGACATTTGTCCTCCTTATGTTTAAAATTAATTATTATGCTTATTTCTTTTCTTTTTTAGTTCCGTATAAACTACGACCTTGATTACGTTTTGAAACCCCAGCAGCATCTTGTGTTCCACGAACAATATGGTATCTTACTCCAGGTAAGTCCTTAACACGACCACCACGTATTAATACCACTGAGTGCTCTTGTAAGTTGTGTCCTTCTCCTGGAATGTACGCTGTAACTTCCATTGTATTTGATAACTTAACACGAGCATATTTACGTAATGCTGAATTAGGTTTTTTAGGTGTCATTGTTGCAACACGAGTACAAACACCACGCTTAAATGGAGAAGCCATTTTTTTTGATTTTTTAATTAATGAGTTGTAGCTTTGGTTTAAAGCAGGCGCATTTTGCTTTTTAACCTTTGAACTACGACCATTTGTAACTAACTGATTAGTTGTTGGCATTTTATCCTTTCTAAATTAATATTAACAATAATGATATAAAAATTGCTTTTTAATTATACACTAACAACTGCTCCGTGTGTATCATATTTACAGTTTTTTATTACTATATACAAGGGATAAAAATTTACAAAATATAAATTTTATTATTTTTATACTACAAAATTACTCAAATTCAGATTTTATTATATAAAGCATTATGCATAAAAGGTTGATATATCCCAATTTTAAATGATTTATCAAATTAAGGATTTGATTTGTTGTATTTTTTATAGTTTTCAAACAAAGAAAGCGCAGATTTTCCATTATATAATAATGATAATAATCGATAATACTCTTGTTTCAATTTATCATTTTTATTATAAACCAAAGCAGATGTAAAATCAAAGGTTTCAGATGAAATTATTGTGTTTTCTAGATGGAAAATTCTTATGGATTCTTTTTGAGGTTGTTGATATTTTCAAATGTTTTGATTCTTCAAGAAAGAATCATAAATTTTTTCCTCAGTATTTTTTGAATCGGCATCGTAAGCGAAAATATAAAATAACATCTTATTTTTTATGTTTTTTTCTAAATATCTAGAAATATCTATAAATAAGGTACTTTGTGGTTTATTGACTTCAAATAAAGGTTTTTTAGCATACCTTTGCTGAATATATTTATTAAAACTGATTGGTTTATTTTGTTTAACAAATTTAAAACTAATAAAAATAGAACCACTAGTTAATTTCTCTTTTTGAATTTTTATATAGTAATCATTTTGTTTTAAATCATCATTTATTTGAAAACGCAAAATTTTACGAAAAGGAAAATATGTATTAATCGGGTCCAAATAATTTATTATTTCCTGTGATTTATTTGTCTTCAGATCAAAAATTTCAGGATTTAGTATTCTCGGAGAAAAATTGTTTTCAAAATTTCATTTTGTATCCAAATAATTGTCATCATAAAAAGATTTTTGTAATGCAGAATCTACATTATTTTGATTTTTTGTATCATATGAAAGAAGAAACGGATTGTTATAATCAAAGATAGTTGAATAAATATTTGAGAGTTCTTTGATGTAAATATCAGGAATTTTATTCTTATTTGGATTATCGCTGTGTTCAACGGAAATTATATGATTTAATTCATTTTGTATATTATAACTATAACTTCGATTATAAAATGCTTGGATGTTTTTATCACCGATATAGTGATCTGTATCGGAAAGTTTTATTAACGATGTATCATTTTGTATTTCTATAATTTGATTAAGAAAACTTAGATATTGATTATAGTATTCTTTATTGTTGTCATAGTTTGATAATGAATTTAAAAAAGAATTTATATGTTTTTTAAATTCATTATTTAAATTCTTATGTTCACTAATTTTTCTAACTAAGTTTTGTCCATCTTGGTTTAAGTAATGTATTGACTTATTTATAAGTTCTTTTGATAAATCAAATTTTAATTCATTTTTTATTCCACAAGATGTTAATGTAATAGAAGAAACTGAAAATAACAAAAAAAGAGAAAGATATTTATTTTTTTTCATAATTAATAAAATTAACCTTTAATTATGTTCATAATAAGACAAAATTTCTAAATTCTCTTTTATGTGTTCAAAGTATCCGTCAATTAAAATCATAAGATTTTTATTTAATTCTTGTTCGTATATATTATTCTTATTATTTTGCTGATAATTAGCATCGTTTTTCTGTTTTTTATCATAAAAAGCATTAGTATATTCTAACATATAGTGTTTTAGTTCGATAAGGTAAATATATAAAGTATATTCAGGATTAAAAAGAAATTTATAATTACCAAAATATATTCTATCGATGTTTGAATAGTCTGTTCTTAATCATTTCATTCAACGTTTTTTATATATTATTTCATTTTTATCATTTTTTAAAACAGAATTAAGATAACCTGTAAGTTCATAAACCTTGTTTATATCATCGAATTTTCTATTATCTCATGTTATTGTTTTTTTCTTATCATTTTCAAAAATATATGTTTTTAAAATAACTCATAGATTGTAATTATCATATTCTTTTTTTATTGTATTTGAATATTGTTTTTCGATATAATCTGAAAAAAAACTTTTATATGAAGAGACAAATGTATGATTGAGATTTTGAAAATTAGGCAAGCTATCTCTTTTTGCTTCTGGGTCTTTTCATGGATACTCATCTATTTGTTTTTTGAGGAGATTGAAATCTAGTTTTTCTATTTTATTTTCATTGTATATCTTAAACATTTTGAAAAATTTTGGTATTCCAAACCCAGTTTTGTTTTTTTGTCTATTTATTCTTCAAATTTCACTTGGGAAAATTTTAGATCTATAATTAAGTGCAACATCTAAGTTACCTAATTTTGCTGTATTTGTTGATGCATAATTTGATGAACTTATCAGAAGTAATTTTGTTTCATTCAATGATAATTCTCTTTGTAATTTATGCTGTAATAATGAAATTAAACCAGTAATCATTGGTGCTGATTTACTTGTACCATTAAAATTCATTGCATAATTAATTTTCTCTTTTAAATATTCAGGTAATCTTTTGTTTATAGAGTTAATTTCCTCGCTTGAATAATGATTTTTATTATCTTTATTAATCTTTGTTTCATCTTCGGCTAAACTTGATCCATATGCAGAAATTAAAGGCAAATATGGAGATTTAGAATTACCAAACGATGTAAAATCGGATGGTTTATTATCATATGATACAGATCCTACATTAATTATATTTTCTTTGTTCTTTATGCTCTCTCATTTTAAGAGTCCACTAAAAATATTGCGAGAACTTATTAACTGGTTTCCGAACTCTCAATTATTAAAATCATCATAGGTATTGCTATGATAAATATAGTTATTCTTTTCGACTTTATTTTTCAAAAAGTCATATAATAAATAAATACCTTTTATGTCTTTTGAATTAGGATATAACTTAAAACTACTATAATGTTTTTTATAAATATTTTTTGCTACAATTTTAAATTTTTTAAAGACATTATTTCAATTAATGTCTATTAAATGATTATCTTTATCATTAATAAAGAAATTGTTTTTATCGAAATATGAATCCAGATTTTCTCATGCATCAACTGTTTCATCACTTGAATTTCCTGCAGAGAAGATAACTTTTCAGTCAAATATTAGTGCTTGTTCATTAATAGCATTTAACAAATTATTTCAGTTCTTTGTAATAGAGTGATTAAATTTCTCATTTGTATCAAAATAAAAATTAATTATCGCACTTGATAAAGCATAAAAATTTTGTTCATCATCTTCTTCTGTTGTATAATTATCTTCAAAACTTTGAACATCATTTATGAATAATTTTTTTATATTATCTGAAAAATTCAAAAAGTAACCATCTAATGGTGTATCTAATTGACCAATGCTTATATTAAAAATTTTAACACCATACCTATCATACATTCTTTTTAGAATATTATCATATGCCTTTTGTTTCCAAACTTCATCTCCTTTTGTTCCCACATCAAAATATTTCCTATCTGGTATATCAAAATTATTTGAAAAATAAATATCTGCATTTTTATTGATTCCAAAATCAGTACCAATAGTAGAAACAACATTTCATGCATGATTTGAATATTGATAATTATCAATATCAAATTTTTTAATTTTGAAATCAGGATTTTTTGAGAAAAGTAAATTTTGATCGACATTTCCTAACTCGATAATCCCTACTTTATCAAATTCATTTGTAAAATAGCTATTACCTCTTTCATAGCGTAAACCGAGTTTATTGTAATATGGTACATACATATTAATCAATTTATTATAGTCATTTACATTTAAATTAATATAAGAATTATTATTAATGTAAATTGATTCGTTATATTTTTGAGCTGATGTATTAGCAGAAACAGTTATTGTTGTTGTGCTTACAAAACCGAAAAACCAAAGAAATTTCTTTATATTTTTTTTCATATTAATCCTCTTCTGAATATCCTTTAATTTCTATATTTTTATTACTTGTCCATGGTTTATTATTTGGGTTATTATTTGTTTCTTTTTTTCATAAAGTTTTTGAATCGGCATATCATTTATAATAAATATTAAAATTATCCTTTTTATCATATAATCTCATATCAAAACTATCTGATGTAGCAAGTAAATTCTCTATATTGTTATTTATTGTGTAATTTCTTCAAAAATTATTTTCTATAAAGAATTTATATTCATTTTTCTTCATATTCTGTGTGTATAAATCATAAGAGTTAACAAAAAATATATTTTTTTTATTAGTTTTGTTTTCTATTTCATCTGTAATATCTATAACAAAAGATGATGATTCTGAGTTGTAACTAATATTTTCAGATTTTTTAGTGTGATTTTGCAAGAAAAAATCAACAAAATCATTTAAAAATCATTTTTTATCTATTTTATCTACATTTATGACTATTATGTTAGTGTCATTGTTAATAGGATAAGATTTGAAAGAAAGAAACAATTCACTATTTTCTAAATTATCATTAATATCAAATGATAAAATATGTCTTTCTTTTTTAGTATGATTTGTTTTATATTTAATGATGTTTTTTACTTCATTATAGTTAACTTTATATACATTAACATTTTTTATTTTATTTATTATGTTTCTTGAAAAAGCATAATTATTATTTATGTTTGTTAAATCTGTACTGTCAGTTAAAAAAAGATTAGTGCCAGTATCATTTTTAGCAGGATAAACCAAATTATTTTTCTTAATAAAAACATCTAGAGCCGGAAAATTACTTTTGTCATATTTTAGATATCGCTGATAGTAGATTCAGTCAATATCGGGCGTATCTTCAAAGTCATATTTATCTAAACCATATGTCCTTGAAATCTCTAACAAAGGTGGATATCCATTATTGTATAAATCATCATTGTGAATATAGTTTGTTATTGGTTTTTCTAAATAGTCAATACTATAAAGTTGATAAGAATTTAATGAATTGGTTAAAAAGTTTTTAGTTATTAAGTTTCTTATGCTATCTTGATATTCTTTATTTGATTCATCATTTAAAAAGTGATATGAATTATTAACAAAATTATAGATTTCTTTGTTAATTTCAAGTTTTGGGATACCTTTTATATTAATTTTGATATTTTTACTTTGTAAATAATTCATATTGTTTATATCTATCATCTGATTATTTTCATTATCATATTTCATTAACAAATATACAAAAGAAAGATAATTAAAATAAAGATGGTCACGTTTATAAAGCTTCAATTGATAATATTTATTTTGTTTTTGATTAAAACTATTTTTATGATATTCATTCATTTTATTGATATAATCCATAAGTAAAAATGAATATTTATTGTTATAAATTTCATTGGAAAATAATAAATCGATAAGGTTGTAAAATTTGCTATCATTATCTAATTCCATAGCTTTCTTTGTAGAATTTATTAAAAGTTTCCTTAAAATATCTTTCTTTATATTGTATGAAATATTTGATTTTTCATTATGTATGTTTTGACTTAGTTTTGCTTCATTATTTTGATTATGCGAGCAAGAAATTAAAGTTAACAAAGTTGGTAAAAAAAGTAAAATAAACAAATTTTTTATTTTTTTAATGCTATATTTTATCATAATTAAATTATATAAATTTTATTCAAAACGACTAGTTATTTACTAAAATAGAAAATAAATAATAAAAATATATGTAACTATTTACATAAAACAAATTATTTCTTATAAATAGTATCCTGCTTCGGAAATTGTGTGTTTGAGTTGATTAAGCAACAATATATTTTCTGTTTGTGATACTAATTTGACATATTTTTCTGGTTGATAATATAAGTATCAATATAAAAGTAATTGTTCTTGGTTTTTTGTATCATTAAGATTATGATTTGAGCAAATAAAACCGCCTTCAAGGATGCTAAAATCAATAAGGTTCTTCCTTTGATGACATATTCTACATTTATTAAAACTAGGTTTTACACCAAAATATACACTACTTTGTGCATAAAAAACACATAAATATTTTTTTAAATTGTCTTTTTTAAATTTATCCATATTTAAAGTGTAAAAATTAAAAATATGATTTGGTATTTTCAAGTTTTTAAAGAGTTTGATAAGTTTTAGCAGAAAGATGTTTGTATCAGGACTAGTAATACTAAAAATATGCAATAAATTTACTCTTTTTAATCTTCCTATTCTACCTTTTAATCTTGCGGAAAAATATTCAATTTCAACCAATGAACCAATTTGTAAGTTGCTACGATTTTTAGATAACTGTTTATTTAACCCTTGTGCAAAAAGAATTAAAACACCTTTATGGTTAAAAAAGGTCACATAAAATTCATTTTCTGATTTTTCGATAATTTCTAATACAATTGCCTTTGCAACTAAAAGTGCCATTCTGCTCCTTAATTTCTTAAAAAATATTAATAATATTATAAAATATAATCAATAATTTTTAAGATATATTTGCATATTATATCGAAAGTAGGCATAATGGAATTGTTAAAAATCAAAGAGATGTTTTTAAAGATTGCTGAATCAATACCTGGAATTAAGGAAATAAATCCACTTTCTGATGATGATATAGTTACAGATACAACAGAACTAATAGATCGTGTTAATATTATTCAAACACCGAAAGGATATAGTTTTTTTATCGCAGTTTCTTTAATAGCAGATGTTTTTGCAAAAGTTATCATCGCAGAATTTCATCAAAGGTTAGCGTTTGAAATGAAAAAAAATAAATTAAAATTTAACAAGTTAACAATATTCATTGAAGGGATTAAATAATGTCAAAAATTTTGCTGGATAGTAAAACTTTTTTACAAGGGATGCTTTCGGGTTCAAATGCATTAGTTAATGCTAAGAATCGCATTGATGCTTTAAATGTTTTTCCAGTTCCAGATGGAGATACAGGAACTAATATGTCATCGACAATTTCTGCAGCAATAGCTAAATTAGATGAATCTTATTTTAATTTACCTATTTCTGAAGTTACTAAGCAACTTGCCTTAAATATGATGTATGAAGCTCGTGGTAATTCTGGAGTGATTTTATCACAGGTTTTTAAAGGATTTTCGCTTGCTTGTGCTGGTTTAGCATCCTTAGATTTAAAACAGTTATTAATCGCCTTTCAAGAAGCAACAAACCGTGCTTATAAATCGGTTTTTAATCCCACTGAAGGGACAATGCTCACTGTTATCAGAGAAACATCAGAAAATTTAAATCAAGAATTTTTGAAAGCAACGGAAGTGAGCTTGCTTGATTTTTGAACTAAGGTTTTAGATTTTTCGCGAAAGAGTTGTGATGAAACACCAAATAAATTAAAAACTTTACGCGAAGTTGGGGTTACTGATAGTGGCGGAGAAGGTTTATATATCATTTTTAAAGGTTTTTTTGAATATTTAAAAGGAAACCCAGTTGAAAAAAGTGAAAACGGAGATGATATATCGGTTTTGGTTTCAGATAGTGAAATATATTCAGGTGAATTTGGTTACTGCACTGAGGTTTTAGTTGATTTAAATAATCCACATTCTTTTGATAAAAATATTTTTTCAAAACAAATAGAAGAAATAGCAAACTCACTAGTAATAGTTAACGATGATAAATTGTTAAAGGTGCATGGTCATACAGTTAAACCTGGAGAATTTTTAACTCTAGCACAAAAATACGGTGAATTTATTAAAATAAAATCTGAAAATATGACTTTGCAAGCAAACAATTCCAAATCAATTTATGCAAAAACATCTGATGAAATGGCTGAATGTGGACTTGTATCATGTAATTTAGGTAGCGGAATAATCAAAAGAATGCAGGAATTAGGAACTGATTTTGTAGTTGAATCTGGACAAATCCAAAATCCATCTGCTCAAGATTTAATTAATGCTGTTGCTAAGGTAAATGCAAAAAATGTTTTTATTTTACCTAACAATTCTAATGTTATTTTAGTAGCACAACAAGCAGCGCAAGTTGTCACAGATAAAAATATTATTGTCATTCCAACAAAGTCCCAAATTCAAGGTTTAACAGCAGTTTTAAATTTTAATTCAGAATTTAGTGCAAAGGAAAATGAAGAATTAATGTTAGATAGTTTATCTGATGTGCAAACTGGTGAAATAACTAAATCAGTTCGTAAAACAAAGATAAATAATATTGTTATAAGAAAAGGTGATTATTTAGGTATTCATGATGGAAAAATAATTGCTTCTGAACGTGATTTAACAATAACTTTTAAAAAGTTAATTACTAAGATGGTAAAAAAACAATCTCAAATGATAACATTATATTACGGAGATGATGTTGATACAGCAACACTTTTAGAATTAAGTAATTACCTTGAAGCAAATTATAATTTACAAATAGAAGTAGTTGAAGGTAATCAACCTAATTATCAATTCTTAATAGGAGTTGAATAATGAAAATAGTTTTAGATGCAAATGGATTAGATTTAGGTGTTAATGTTGCTTATAATGCAGCAGCAAAATTTGTTAATAATTATCAAGATGTACAAATTATTTTAGTTGGTAACTTTGATAAATCTATAAACAAACACCCGAATATCCAAATAATTTATAATCCAAATAAACCAAGCAATCCAAGAAATATCCGAGCAAGTTTAAAAGAAAATAATTCGATGAATGCAGCAATTAATATTATTAATGAAAATAAAGCTGATGGAGTGATTTCAGGGGGTGATTCAGGAAGTTATATTGCAGCACTGACTTTTAAACTAAAACGTATTGATAATGTTTCTCGGCCTGCTTTTATGCCGATTATTACTTGTTTGAATGATGAAAAACTTTTATTATTAGATGTAGGAGCTAACCTTGAAGTAAAATCCGAATATTTATATGAGTGAGCAAAATTAGCATCAGCATTTCATACAACAATGTTTAATAAGCAAAATCCAACTGTTTCACTGCTAAATGTCGGGGTTGAAGAATACAAAGGATTGCAAGTTGTTAGAGAAGCACAAAGTTTAATAGAATCTGATCAAAAACTTAACTATATCGGTTTTTCTGAAACACGAAACTTGCTTGCAGGAAACATAAATGTAGGATTAATTGATGGATACGGTGGAAATTTAGTCATTAAAAGTTATGAAGGTGCTGTTATAAGTTTCAAACAAGCAATTAAGCAGCGAGTTAAACAAAGTTTTTTTGCTAAATTAGGGGCATTATTATTAAAACCTAGTTTTAAAAAAATAGCACAAAAACTTGACTTTCGAAATGTTTCTAATGCATGAGTTTTAGGTATCAATGCCCTTGCATTAAAAATCCATGGTGCAGCAGATGAATTATCTATTTATATAGCACTAAAACAAATGCATAATGCAATTTCTAAGGATTTATTGAATAAACTAAAGGTAGCATTAAATGTTTAAACAACAACATCTCATTGATTTTTTGATTAATATCGGAATACAACCAAACCATATAGAATTTTATCAACTAGCAACTACTCATAAATCATATAACACACATGATAAAACTAAGTTAGAAAATTATGAAAGGCTTGAATATCTAGGCGATTCGCTGTTGTCGTTTATGATAGCAATTTATGCATATAAAAAGTTTCCCAATAAATCTCAAGGTGAACTTTCGCGCTGGAGAGCATCAGCGGTGCAAACCGAAACCTTAGGAGCAGTTTCTAAAAACATTGGACTTTTAAAATTTTTAAAAACTGGAAATGGACAAATGCATACAGATGTTTTAGATTCACCAAAAGTACAAGCTGATATTTTTGAGGCTTTTCTAGGAGCAATTTATTTAGATCAAGGGATGTCAAAGGCTTGATGATTTGTGCAAAAACACCTACTAGCAAGCAATATAAGTGTAGATGGACATCATATATTTCAAAGTAACAAGGATCCTAAAACACAACTTCAAGAATATTTTCAAAGCATTAGTAAAAACAATATTCATTATATTTTTGAAGAAAAAGATAAGCTTTTTATAGCTAAAGCCGTTCACGAAGATATGATTTACGGAATAGGAAGTGGTGCTTCTAAAAAAGAAGCTACGACAAATGCAGCAAGAGCAGCCTTAAATAAAATGAAAATGAAGGGAAATGATGAAATTAATTAAAATAGAAGCATTAGGATTTAAATCTTTTGCAGATCCAATTGTATTACACTTTGATGGTGGAGTTGCAGGTATTGTAGGACCCAATGGTTCTGGTAAAAGTAATATTAACGATGCAATCCGCTGAGTTTTAGGGGAACAAAGTTCAAAAGAATTACGTGGTGATTCAATGGAAGATGTTATTTTTTCTGGTTCAAAAACTGTGCAACCGATGCAAAAAGCACAAGTAACATTGACTTTTGATAACAAGGATCGTCTTAGTTCGGTTGATTCAGATGTTATTTCAATTACTCGTGTTTTAGAGCGTGGTAAAGGGATAAATGAATACTATATCAATAACCAAAAATGCCGTCACAAAGATATTAAAGCAATTGCTATGGAAACAGGAATAGGAAAAAGTTCGTTAGCGATTATTTCGCAAGGAACCGTTTCGGATATAGCACACTCATCTGATGAAGATCGCAGATTAATTTTTGAAGAAGCAGCCGGGGTTTCTAAATATAAATTCCGTAAAGCAGAAGCAGAAAAAAAACTCGAACGTGCCCAAGAAACCTTAGGAATGGTTGAAGTATCAATAAAGGAATTAGAAAAACAACTTACTCCATTGCGCATCCATGCTGAAAAAGCGCTAAAATACAAAAAGATGGCTGAAGAGTTAAAAAGTGTTGAAATAGGCTATTTAGCACACGAAATAAAAAAACATAGTGAATTAGTTAAAACATTAACAGAAGATCTTTCAGGTGTTGATGAAACTGATAAACAATATAACAGTCAACTTGAGGAATTAGATATCAAAATTAAAAATAAACGCGATGAAGTTATTGAAATAAACCGTAAGTTATCAAGTGATTCGGGTAAAAAACAAGGTTTATCAGACCGCATTAATAATATCGAAAAAGCCATTTCTGCAGACCGGGCTCGTCGTGAAATGATTGCCAGTGGACAAGGAAATTTCGATGAAAAAGAGCGTATTTCAGCGATTTTAAGTGAATTACGTACTTTGCAAGAAAAATATCGTTATTTAAGTGAATCGTTATCTGAAATGGAAACTAAACGAAATCATGCAACTGAAAATATTACTACATTAGAAAGTAAAATTAACGATGGTAATATAAAAGTCAAGGATTTAGAGAACAAATATACTAAATTAATTTCAAAACTTGAAATTCTTGAAGAAAAGAAAAATAATTTTACTAACTTATACAAAGGAACAAAAACAGTTTTAGAAAATAAAACATTACTTAAAGGATTTATAGGACTAGTAGCAGATTTAATAAAGATTCCTAACGAATTTCTGCCTGCCCTAGAAGCAATTTTGAAAAATGCTGCACAGCATATAGTAGTTGATCATTCTGATACAGCTGTTAAAGCAATTAATTTCCTTAAAAAAAATAACGGAGGTCGTGCAACATTTATTCCTCTTGCTTCAATTAAAGGTAAGTTTATCCGTGATGATTATTTATTAGTGGTTCGAAATCACCCTGGTTTTGTGGGTGTTGCTAAAGATTTGGTAGAAATTGATAACAAATATCAAGTGCTAAATGAATTTTTATTAGGTAATGTTTTAGTTGTTTCTGATATTAAATCAGCCAACGAAATATCAACAATTATTGAAAAAAAATATATGGTAGTTACCACAGATGGTGACATCGTGCGTGTTGGTGGAGTTATGGTTGGTGGAACTGTTGAAGCTAGCGAAGATATTTTAGGTCTTGATCAAAAAATTAAAGAACTTAAAGACTTGATTCCAGGAATTAAAAATGTTATCGCACAAACAACAAAAACTATTTTAGAAGATAACGAAAGTTTACAACAACAAAAAACTTATCAAGCTTCTTATAACTCACAATATCTTAATTTATCATACCAAGTTAAAGATACTTTCGGTAAAATTGAAAATTATAAATTACAAACACAAATTTCATCTGCTAATAACGAGCAAATCAGCGAATTAGATGTTTCTGAACAAACTATTGCGCAACTACAACAGCAATTGCAACTACTTGAATTTGATATCAGTTCAAATACACAAATAAAAGAAGCACTTGATGCAAAAATACTAAGTTGAGAAGAAGAATACAAAAGAATTTCGAAATTACAAAAGACTCTTAATGAATCATTTCGTGAAAAAACTGCTGCATTTGAAAAATCTAAAAACTTACTCGAAAAACATAAAGAACGTCTTAGTTCACATTATGCATTAACTTTAGAATATGCAATTGAGAATTATCCATTAAATATGTCACCAGTTGCTGCCGAAGAATTAGTAAAGGAACTGCGTTATGAAATTCAAGAACTTGGAAATGTTAATTTAGAAGCCATTGAACAACTACAAGAAGTTGAATCACGTTATGAATTTAATACCAAAAACCGTGATGAAGTAACCGAAGCAATACGTTTATGTGATGAAGCGATTTCAGAAATGAATAAAAAAATTGTTGCTCGTTTAACTAACATAGTAGATGATGTTAACATTGAGATGCATAAAGTATTTTCATCAATGTTTGGTGGAGGGAGTGCGGAAGTTAAATTTATTGATCCGAAAAACATTCTCGAAAGCGGAATTAGTATTTTTGCTCAGCCACCAGGCAAATCTGTTAAAAATCTTAAATTATTTTCAGGTGGAGAAAAATCATTAATTGCAATTTCATTATTATTTGCAATTTTAAAAGCTCGTCCATTACCACTTTGTATCTTGGATGAAGTAGAAGCGGCTTTAGATGAAGCAAATGTGGTTAGATATGCTGAATACTTACAAGAACTTAAAAAACAAACCCAGTTTTTAGTTATCACACACCGCCCAGGAACAATGTCAAGAGTAGATGCTTTATTTGGTGCAACAATGCAAAAACGCGGAGTTACTAGCTTTTTCAGTGTTAAATTAGAAGATGCTAAGAAACTAGCAACCCAAGAAGAAAATACACCAAGTGTATAGTATGTAAAAATCTTTCTTTTTCTTAGATTTTATTTAAGAAAAAGAAGGAAAAATTATAACAAAAACAACATATTTTATTGCAAAATTTTTAATTATTTCATATTTTCTTATCAAAATATGAAATAAAAGCAATTTACCACAAAAAAGGATAAACAAAATTATTTTTATCCGTTTTTTTTTTTTTTTTTTGGAAAATTTAATAAACTTATAATATGAAAATGAAAAAGAAAATAAAGACATTACTAGCAGCAGCTGGTTCTTTGGGACTATTTGCTGCTATTAGTGCTACAGGTGCAAGTGATTCATCAGCAAAATCTGCTACTGAAACTCCTGCAAGCACCCCAACAAGCAATCCAGTAGTTGCGTTACCTGACTACAAAATCTATCCAGGTGTGCAACAAATCAATTATGAAGGAAATAATACATATTCATTAACTGATACAGTAAACATCGTTTATGATGATAGTGTATCAGAAGTTACAATTAAAAGATTTGAAAATCTTTTAAAATCAAAACATATTTCTAATATTACCCGTAGCAAGAATTTATTATTTGGTAAAACCAATATCTTAATTGGTATTAAAGGTGATTCAGATAATACTGTTGATAACTTATTAAATACAGTTGGTATTAGTTCAAGTGAGTTAAAAGATAGTTCTTCAGATAATGCTGCAGATTTATTTAGTCACAATGATGCATATTATCTAAGATCATCAAATAATTTTATTACTTTGTATGCTAAAGATGCTGATGCAGCATTTTATGGTGCTACTACTTTATGACATATATTTAAACAAATTGATGGAAGCCAACTTCGTAATTTCACTATTAAAGACTGAGCTGATCGTGAAATACGTGGACTGTCACTTAGAAATACTTCATCGATTAGCACCCTTGCATCCAAATTAGATTTAATTAACTATGCTGGTTACTTAAAATACAACAGATATTACTACCAACCACAAACTGATTTAAAAACCACTACATTATGATCATCTTTATATACCCAAGATGAATTAAAAGATATTAAAACATTGATTAAAGCAACTTCAAATAATGGTATGAAGTTTGTATATTTTATTAATCCATTTGTAGGTTCTGATAAAATCACAACTGCAAATATGAATGATAAATTACCTCTTTTAAAAACTAAAATACAACAACTTTTAGATGTTGGTGTTAAAGATATAGTTATTGCAACACCACTTAGCAATGAACCATTTGCAGATGCAGTTTCAACTACTGGTACTTTATCTCAATCAGATTACACTACTATTGGAAATAAACAAAAAGCATTTTTAGATGATTTAGTTAAATGATGAAATGAACAAAGTAAAAGATATGATGACTTAGATGCAAAGATTGGATATCTTGATTATCGAAACCGTTCAAATCCAAAAAATGGAAGTACATCCCTTAAAAGTTACTATGATCAATTCAATTCAAATGTACAATTATATATAGATTCTGGAACTGATTGACCAAATATTGATGGTTCTAATAACTTTACTGCAGGAAACAAAAAAATAATTTATATTCAAAACTGACATAAAGGTGAAAGTAGTTTAGATTATCTGATGTTAGGAATTAACCAATTCTGATTAAAAACCTTACAAGATATAAGTGATAATAATAATCCTGACAAAAGCAATTATAAGTTTGCTAAAATTGATGGAATCGCAATTGATCCAAACCAAATGGAAGGACCTTCAAAGGTAACTTTATTTGATTTTGCAGATTATGCATGAAAACGTTGAGTAAATAACAAATTAACTGATTCAGATTCGTTAAGAATTGAACAAAGAACCCATCTTAATGCTTTAAACTTTGCAGTAGACCAAGATTATAATGATCCACAATTAACAGATGCTTTATATAATATTTCAACTCACTTTTATAAATTATATTGAGACTTTAACCGAACCTGATTATCTAATGGAAATTTCAATTATAACTTCAAAGGATTTCCAGTTGAATCAACTGATATAAACTCTGCACCTAACTTTTATTTAGGAGGAATCGGTGATTCAATTCGTAGAGGAATCGATTCAGTTTCAAGAAGTGATATCAATGGATTAAGAGCAAAATTATCAAAACTAGTAGATGATATTAATTATGTATTTTTAGCGGCTGGTAAAAGTCAACTTGTTTTACAAACAAAACCATGATTGCAATCTTTATATGATTTAGCTAATGCGGGTATTATTGCTTTAGATGCCACAACTGCTTACAAAAATTTTGACTTTGTAGTATTTGGTAAATTAACCCAAGAAGCAAAACTTGTCTACAATCGCTCACAAACATATAAAACTATGATTAAGGGTGCTTTAAAAGCAATTCAAATAAGTGATTCAGATTTGAATAACTTTGTAAGTAATTTAACTGATTTTTTAACTAATTTACATAATAATGTTTTAGCAACTGCGGATAATTCATCATTAGGTGCAGTGCAAAAAACATTCTTTACCAACCTAGGTCGCGATGGTAGAGCCGACTGAGATCCAAGTCATTTAGAAGCAGATAATAGTGATTCAACATTTACTTTTGATATTAGTTCCGATGGAAAATACAAAAGAATGAAAAAGGGTGATTATTTTGGATACCAATTCAGTCGTCCAATAACCTTACATAATGTATATGTAAAGATGTGATATGAAAAATGACGTTTATTATCTAAATTAAAATTACAATATCAAACATCTGATAAACCAAATCAATGACAAGACTTACAAGAAAATAAAGGTGAAAAAAATATAGATATAACTAATTTAACAGTTTCTTCTAATAATCCACAGTCAGTTGCAGGTTCTGTAAGTGATCCAACCGCAACATGAGGAACAACCGAATTAGGTGAAAGCGGGATTGCAAATGTAACAGCAATTAGAATAGTTAATAATCAAGATGATTCAACTAGCGATAATATGCTTTCACTAGTAAGTTTTATTGTTAATAAAGATGAGACAGTTAATTATGCACAAGATTTAAATCCATCAATTTCATCAACTGATTCTAATTCAAAAATTACCCTTATACAAGCATCAGCAAATGTTAATGATAAAAATTCAACATCTGCAACAAATGGGTTAGTGCTTCAACTTGCGAACAATACTAATTTATTATTTGATAATTCAAATGGTACAGCAAATGGAATTTATTTACAAACTCAGTCAAGTGGTTGAAGTACAAATCAAAGCATTGGATTTAAACTTCCTAAAAAAATGAATATTACCCAACTATATTTATTCCAAACCTATCAAAATGCAGGTGATAGAATGAATGATTTTGCAGTTGAGTATCTAGATGGTGAACCAAACACTGGTGAGTGAAAACAATTTGGATTCGGGCACTTAAATGGTTCTGCAATTCAAACAGTGTATGGAAATGCTACATTCCAATACTTTAGATTAGTAGTTAAAGGAACACACGATACAGGAAGTCGTTGAACTATCGGTAATATCCAACTTGAATCATTAAGTAATGAAGCTGATTTAAAGTTATTTCCGACAACTGAATTAAATCTTGTTTTAGATTCAGCAATTACTAATAACAAATTATCTAACTTAACCGATTCAAACGATGCCACCCTTGCATCATTTAAACATAATACAACAGGTTCAACACAACAAACTACAATCCAAGATAACGATTATTTTGTAATTAATTTCAACCGTCCAGCAAAAGTAGCAGAAGTAAAGATAAAACAAGATCCACAAGCAAAAGTATCTGATATTAAAATCCAAGGGCTTGTTAATAATGAAGTATTTGATATCCCATCTGATTTATATTCTACCACTAAGGATGCACAAACTGGGGAAGTAACTATTTCAATTAATGATCATCTAATAACAACTTCTAGTTCTAGTGATCAAACTACTGCAAATTACAAAGAAGAATGAACAGGATTAAAAGTTATTGCTGAACATGTAGTTGCGCAACCGCAAGCAGTTGCTGTTTCACAACAAGCAACTGATAGTGAACCATCAAGTCAGTCTCAACCACAACCAACACCAACAAACACATTAACACACTGAAACATTAAATCAGTAGATATTATCGAAAGACGTGTTAATATTTCTAAATACTTATTAAATCATAATGGTTCTTTATCAACAGGTTTCGATGGAAAAGAATTTGATTTATATAATAAAGAAGGAACACATAACACTCCTGTTACTGTTGATTTAAAACCAAATGATTCAGTAGGTATAGACTTTAATTCTGTTTATAAATTGACTAGTCTTTCTAGAACATTTAGTGTTAGTGCTCAAAGTAAAGAACAAAATTCATCATCACCTGCATCTGCTGCTTCATCTACTTCAAAAGCAAAACAAGCAGCAGATGAACAAGCTTCAGGGACTACTGAAAATTCAAAAACTATGAATACTGATTCACTAAAAGATATTAAAGTTCAATATTCACTAGATGGTTTCCACTGAACTGATGTAGCAATTAATGCAGACAATACTGATGTATCTGTTGCTAAAAATGCAAGATTTGTTCGTGTAATAAATACAGGTAGCAGTAATGTTAATTTATCATTTACTAATTTAAAAGCAAAAGTTACACCTGTGGTTTATACAGTTAATGATGATGATCGTTTCGATACCACTGGATTAACACCAAAAGATTCAAGTGAAGCAGTATCTGCAGTTGGAATCGATGATGCTCATAGTCCAGAAAAAATGATTGATCGTGATGCAACAACTTTCTATCAACCAAAAAACCCTAATTCACAAATTCTTTATCGAAACGAAAAAGGTTACTTTGATAATCTTGATTTAAGAATTATTACTGATACAAGTTATCCAGATGTTAGTGTATCTGCACAATATTTTGATACAAAAGATAACAAATTAAAATATAAAAAACTAGGTGAATTATCTCGTAGTGATACATCATTTACTATTCCTCGTGATATATATGTTACTGGTATTCAAATTACATGAGGAAAAACTGTTCCTAAAATAACTGAGTTATTTGGATTCCATAATAAACAACTTAATGCAACTGATAAAACTCAATTAAGTGCTTTGATCGCAAAAGACCCTGATTACATAAGTCAATGAAGCAAAGATGATCAAGACAGATACAATGAACTTAAAGCACAAGCAAAGCAAATTGTAAACAAAGACTTCCTTGCTACCCAAGAACTAGTTGATACAGTTTACTTTAGTATGCAAAATGTTATTAAATATGCAAAAGTTACTTTAACACCAGATCAAGTTGCTAGTGCTTCAGCGAATGTAATCAGTAATGCTGATAATCAATATACTGATCAATCATATGAACAATACCAAGATGCAGTGACAGCATTGCAAAATGCCGTTGCAGATCCTAATAGTCTAACTGAACCAACATATAATCAATTATTAGCAAATGTAAAAACAGCACAAGATTCATTAAAACCATCAGTATTTGCTCGTGATTTAGTAAAAAGAGATCTTGAAACATTTGAAGATATCAAAGCACAATTAACCCACTACAATCCACAAGCATATGCTAAGTTAGCAGATTTTGTTGAAGCAAATAAAGATAAAGTTAATTCGCCTGATACCAAGGTGACTGACTTAATAGCAATTAACAAAGAGTTTCGCGCATTAATCGATTCTGTTAAATCACAATTATCAGAACGTGGTGCTAAATATCAAGATTTTATTAAAGAAGCAGACAAATTAACTGATATAGCATTAGGATACCATCAAAGTTATCCATCATTATATAATCAACTTAATAAAATAATTTCTGATCAAAGAAATATTGCTTCTAATCCGAATGCAGATTCAGCAACTATCGATGCTGCTAAAGCTACAATCGATGTAGCTATAGCACAAGTTCAAGCAAATATAGATAAACAAAATGCAGCAGTTGCTCAGTTACAAAAATCAAAAGTATCAAATGAAAATGGTGTGTATACTATCGATTCATATAGCACATATACATCAAAATACAATGCATTAGCTGATTTATATAAACAACGTGCTTTTACAAATGATGTTGCTGATAAACAAATTGCAGATGCACAAAAAGAACTTGATGATGCAACAAATGCTTTAGCATTAACAAATTCTGATGTAGCAAAAGCAGAAGTAAAAAGTATGCTTAATAATTTATCAAGCATTTCAGGTGTTGATCAAAGTCTTTTAAATGATTTGAAAACAAAAGCAAATAAAGCAAATATTTCAGATGATGAATTAAGATCATTATTATCTGATTTAAGAAGCGCAATTGTTGATCAGGATGAAAAATCATTAAATACTCTTAAACAACAAGCAAAAGATGCATTAGCAAATATCACTGATGCTGGTGTAAAAGCAGATCTAACTAAACAATTATCTGATGTGCAAAGCATCTTGGATGCTCAAAGGTTAATGCAAGCAATCACCGATGCACAAAATGCACAAATTGCTTTAGATGCACATATTGCTAAAACAAAAGAAAAATTAACATCACAAGCGCAAGTTATTACTGATGCTACTACTAAAGAAGCATTTATTAAAAAAGTTAATGATGCAAATTCATTAGGTGTATTAAATGCATTGAGTAATGAATTAATATTAGATTTAGCACCTGTAGAAACCACTCCAGATGCTGCAACAAAAGCAAAAATTGATGAACTTAAGAAGTTAGCTGAATTTTTACCAACCCAAGAGCAAAATGATTTTCTAACTCGTTTAAATTCTTATGGAATAAAAGGGGTATCATTAAACCTTGATGCAATTGAAAATTCATTATTAGCAAATAATCCAAAATTAAAAGAAAAACTTGATGCACAAAGTAAATTAGATGCATATAACCAAACAGTTGATAAATTGAATAAATACATTTCATTGCTTCCACCAAAACTAGCAGCTGATTATCAAGAAAGATTAAATCCAGTTACTGATAAAGTCAAAGCATATGAAAACCTTTATAATTCATTTGTTCCAGAAGAAAAAGCAAACTTAGATGCGTTAATTGAGCAACTTAAAACTAGAAGAGATGTTTTATTAGAACTTGCTCAATCATTGCCACAAAGCAATCAAGCAGATATTATTTCATCATTAAAAGACATCAATGTATATGGTAAGGATGATCAAGCAAATGCTAAGTTGGATGAAATTTATCAAAAAATGGTTACAATTCGTCCAAGTCTAACTGATACATATACAAAACTACAAACACAAAATCAAACAAAGAAAAAGATAGATAAATTAACAGATGATTTAGTAACAATCTTTGATTTAAATCCGTTAAAAGATTCACCAGTGTTTGTAAATTACCAACAGCTTGCAAAACTATATGCAAATGATGCTGATAAACTTGCTGGATTAAAAGATGAAATCTTAACTAAATTCTCTGATATTAAAACAGGATTCGATGATAGACAAGTAAGAAAAGCAAGAGCTAAATTTAATGATATGGTTTCAGGTTTAAATGACCAATTAAAATTAGCAGCAAAAGAACAAGAAGAGTTACTTGATCCAAAATTCAAACAATTAACAGACCTTAAAAAAGCAGTATTAGGTTCAAATGCACAACAATATATGGATGCAGTCGATGCAGATGCACAAAAACCAAGATTATTAGATTTAATTAAGAGTCTTGATCAAAGCAATCAACAAGATTTGATAAATAAGGTTAATGCAGCAACTACAACTGAACAACTTGATGCTCTCAAAAAAGAAATTTTTACTTTAAAACCTGAACTTAAAGATATAGATGCAAAAGCAAGTTTTGATACTCTTAAGGATCAACTTGTAAAAATGATTGCTACCTTAGCACCTGATTTACAATTTAATTACTATAAACAACTTAATGAATTTAAAGATCCAAGTCAATTAGCAGATTTAAAAGCGTTTAAAGACAAGTTGTTATTTGATAATGTGGATTTAGCAGTTGCACAAGACAGCAAATTAATTTATGATGCAATTAGCAAATACCTGCAAAAAAATGACAGTCCAACTAATAAAGAAAACTTGGATAAATTAAATAAAATTTATTCAAATACTAACCCACAAGTTGATTATGTAAATAATTTATATAACGAACTTAGTCAAAACTCTCTTGTTAAAGCAAAAATAGCTCAAGAGCAAAAAGCTCAATCATACACCGATGCTTTAAATAACATCAATGATTTAATCAACATCCTTCCTGCTGATAAACAGGCAGATCTTAGAGCAATGCTTACTGATAGTAAATTACTAAAAGCAAAACAAACTGTAGCATTAGATAATTTAGAAAATAAATTAAAAGAAATTCCAGCAGTGCAAAAGTTATTAGAAGATCAAAGTTATCAAGCGAATCGTGCTGATTTAATGCATATTATTTCATTTATTGATGCTTCTAAGCAAGTTGAATATATATCACAAATGGATGCATTAGGACCAAATGCTACCCAACAACAATTTGATAGCCTTAAAGCAAAAATATATTCTGAAATTTCAGGACTACAAAAACAAGTTTCAGATAGTGATCAAGCAGCAAAAGCAGCAGCCGATGCTAAGAGTTTTGCTGAATTTAAGATTGCTCTCGATGCACAAATCAGAAACTTACCTAAAGCAAAACAAAGCAGTTACTTAGATGCATTAGCAGCATTAAATGCTAAATCAGATGCAAAACTTGCTGATTATCAAACACTTAAAGACAAATTATTAAACGAAAACTCTGATTTAAAAGCTTCTGTAGACCAACAACAAGCTAAAGACCAATATCAAGCAACCTTGAATAAACTTACATCATGAGTAAATGCATTAAAAGGTGATGATAAAATTGCAGCCAAATCCGAATTAGATAATCTTGATAACGATGCAAAATTATTAGTTTACACTGATGTTAAAGCAGATGTATTGAAGGTAGATCCTCAAGCCGAAACTAAGCTTTCAGAGCAAAAGGCACAAGAACAACAACTTGATAAGATTAAAAAACAAGAACAAACATTAGCAACCTGATTATCTGATCCAAGTATTTCAGATGTGCAAAGAAGTAAATATCAAGCCCAACTCGCTAAGGTATCAAGTAAAGATTACAATGTATTAGAATCAGATTTAAATGATGAATTAGATAATAGTAGTGTTGCTCAAGGAAAAATGACAGAAGCATTGAATAATGCTGTTAGTCAAGCACAAGAAGAAATTAACAAACTTCCTGATACAGATAACAAAAAAGCAGACTACCAAAACAGACTTAATACATTAAAATCAGGTTCATATAGTTTAGAAAAAATTGCTAACCTTGAAACACTTAAAAAAGAAGTTGAAACTGAAGTTTCTAGACAGCAAAATGTAAAACCAGAGCAAACAAAACCTCAACCTAAGAGCAATGGTGGAGTAATTGCAGGAGTTGTTATCGCTGTGTTAGCATCATTAGCAGCAATTTTAGGATTAATCTTCCATCTTAAACGTCGCAAGAACAAAAAATAAACATAAAAATCGCTTATAAAAGCGATTTTTTTATTAAAATATCAAAAATTATTAGTAATTAATAAATATTATGATAAGATAAATTAAGTATTGCAAATTTTATCTAAATTACATTATCAAAAAAAATATTTTGAAATATGAAATATTGTGATATAATAAATAACGAAGCATTTAGATGCTTTTAAAGTTCTTTGAAAACTAGATATAAAACATGACAGTCAATTTTTTCGAGAGTTTGATCCTGGCTCA
>NZ_JBTHHJ010000002.1:0-80836 GCF_054353855.1 Mycoplasma sp. 4423 | reverse complement strand
TGCCTATGTTTAAGGCTTAAACGATTTTTTAATACATTAAAGTGGGAAATTCAGGAGTATAATTAAATTAGGAGGTTATTATGAAATTAAAGAAATTTTGAAAATATATTATTGGTTTATCTAGCATTTCAAGCCTTCCTTTAACAATGTCAGCAATTTTTGCAAATCAACCTAGAGACATTAAAAAATACAATCATTTATTTGATAAGTTATGAGATAAACTAGGAATCCACGAAAGAACTGATAAAAAGATTAAAATAGGTATCATCGATGGTGGATTAGTTGATTATCGAATTTTAAAATTTGATGGAAATACAACTTTAAATATTGATAAAGAAATAAATGAAGATAATTATAATATTCTAGGTTCAATTAATAATCCAAATGTTGTTAATAGTAACAGAGTTAAATATGACCCTAACCTTACTGATGATAAAATATATGATTTTTCCAAGATGAATCACTCATTTTTAGATTATTGAAATAAAAATTATCATGCAACTGAAATTGCTTCAATCATTGGTAGCGATTCTGGATTACTAAAAAATGCTGAAATTTATTCAACAAGTTATAATAGAACATATAATGCAAGCAATTATGACATATTAAAAGAAAATTTAGAGTTCTTTAGGAAAAATAATGTTGAATATATTAATATGAGTTATTCAACCTCATATCGCAAACTACTAGATCTAAATAAAATGAATGAATATTATAAAAATAGTAATCTTTCATATATAAACAATATTATAGATATTTTAAATGTAGAAATTAACACAGATTATCCAGATGAAGCCGCATTAATCGATGAATATGCATATAAATATAATATGAAATTTTTCATTTCTGCTGATAACGAAAATCTTAAAACACCAAATCATATAATGGAGGTTAATAAATGGATAAATGAAAAACTTAATTCTAAACCTACTACCTATCAAAAAATAATATTAGAAAAGTTAAGAGATACAATTAACCAGAACCCCACCTTTTGAAAAAAAGCTTCTTCTATCCAAAGAACTAAAAACACTTTTATAATCGGTGCATATAATTTTAATAATGATCAAATTGAAGATTTTTCAAATGGTAAAATTAAAGGTTTTGAGGATTCTCCTTTAGGTATAGGTCCAGATAAATTTAGTAATCAATCACTTTTTTTAAATGATCAATGATGAAAAACAGACACATTAGTTGATGATCCAGATTATTGACGATGATCAGGAACAAGTTTTTCTACACCTATTTATTAGCTGCTTCTGCTTTACTATCGGCAATAAAAAAACCTAATTCAAGTTATCAAGTTCCAGAATTAAAAGCTATTTTAATAGCAAGTTTTGATTTAAAACAATATAATGATAAAATCAATATATTACCATTAAACCTTGGTGCAGGATATATAAATTGAGACAGAATGAAATTTTATGCAGACAATGTTAGAAAATACAGTATATATGATTTATATTACAGTAAGTCAAAACAATTGACATATAAAAATCTAATCTCTGGTGGTGAAAAACCACTTGCTGCTTATTCTACATATTCTGATTTATGAAGATTATCAAATTCTGAGAGAAGAAAACTAAGTGTATCTGAAATACATAATCACTCTAATATATTTAATGTAGGTATGGTAGGTGTTATTTATGCAAATTCATGATGGATTTACAGACAATACCACCTTTCAACATTAAAAGTTAATTATCCAAATCTGAACAATGATAATAGCGATGCAACAAATCGCAATATGTTTGTAGCGGGTAGAAATTATCATTCATGACCATATGAATTTACCTTAACTATTAAACTAAGAAATGACTTTGAAAACACAAACCTTACAAACAAAAATGTCTATTACATTTTAAATGATAAATATGCTATTTATGAAACTCGTTCAAAATTAACAGCAGAAAAATCATGACCAGAAACCTAATAAAATTATTGAGTCTATGTTTATCTGGTCCTTTATTAACAGTTTCGATAGCATGTAGTCATTATGAAAATAAAACTCCTTGGGAAGCAAAAAACGAATCAGAAAATAATGATCAAGTAAGAAAACTAAAAGAAAATTTGAAATCTCAAAATTTAATTCTTGATACTAAATATTCAAAATTAAACAATATTATCGATAAAGAGCACTCTTTTTTTGCTTTAGTAACACAAAACAATGAACAAACTCTAACTTTCAAAAAAATAAGTAGTTCTTATAATTTTCAATGAAACTATAATAATATCAAGAACATATTTTCAAATGATAAAAATAATTTATTTTATAAAAAAAATAATAATATGGTAATCGAGATGTTACCAATTAAAAATGAAAATAAAGTTCTTATAAATTTATTATTTGTAAGAGATATCGAAGGAGATTTTTTTCCAATTCGTGTTTACAATTTGATTACACAATACGGTGCAGAACCAATAGGATATCCAAGTTACTTTTATTATTATCCTGACAAAATCGAGAAACTGAATAACAGTTCTATCAATACTGTAAAAAATGAAAATAATCAAATTAATATATCTATAAAATTAAAAAATAATAATATTAGTCCAGTAACTGAAACAAATCAAATATATACAAAGTTTAAAGATAACATTAAACTTCCCTCATATAAATCGTATTTATTCTATAGTAAAAACTATGTTCCAGATAAAACTCTTGTTCCTAATAAAATTATTAAAATTCAACAAAGAGAATTTGATGATATATGATATGCAATATATTATAATCACTTTGAAGGACGCATTTGAACTCGAAATAATGTAGAATTTGTTTCAAATTATGATAAATATGCTAAATTAACATCAAATACGCAAACATCTGTATTAAAATTACTTGCTAAGTCATATATAATAAATTTAAAAAATACTAAATTATCTTATGATAAAGATGGTAAACCAAATAATATAAAAATTACTCTTTCGTAAAAATAACACAACTATTTTTGGTTGTGTTTTTTGTGTTTTATACCAACTTTAAAATAAAAAACTAAGTTTTCAGAAGTATGTTTTCTTTTTTATCTAGTATACAGACAAATAAATTAAGTTACCATATTTTTATAGCAAAGAAAAAATGATAAAATAAACATAAGTATTTTAATACTTATTTTTATAAATCACAATAAACTAGGATTCGCTTGGGTGTGCTTGAATAATTATAAGTGCTAGGTGTTAGAATAGTTTATTTAGACAAAACAAACTAAAGGAAAAAAATGACAAATCAAAGTAAAACTGAAATTAAACCTGAAATTAAGGTAGAAAAAACTAATAAAGAAACAAAGGAAGTTAAAGAAAACAAAGAAAAAAATCCTATTGTTTCAAGAACAAAACTTTTAGAAGCCGGAGCATATTTTGGACATAAATCACATTCATGAAATCCAAAAATGAAGGAATACCTTGTTCCAAATAAAATGAATAAAGGTGCTCACATTATTGATATCTTTAAAACACAAAAATACTTAGAATTTGCTTACTCACTTGTAAATTCATTAGCCGCTAAAAATGCACAATTTATTTTTGTAGGAACTAAAAAACAAGCTCGTGATTCTGTTAAAAATGCAGCTGAAAGAACAAATTCATTTTTTGTTACTGAAAGATGACTTGGTGGAACATTAACAAACAATGAAACAATTATGTCTCGTGTTAAAAAGATGGAAGAATTAGAAGAAAAGGCAACTAATAATTTTAAAGGTTATACCAAAAAAGAGGCTTTAAATTTCAAAAAAGAATTAGACAAGTTACATAAAAATCTAAATGGTATTCGTAATATGAGAAGATTACCAAATGTTATGATTGTAGCAGATCCATTGCAAGATGAAATCGCCGTCAAAGAAGCTCGTAGAAAAGGATTAAAAGTAATCGCTATTCTTGATTCAAATGCAAACCCTGATGCAGTAGATTTCGGTATTCCCGCCAATGATGATTCATCAAAATCAATTAATTTAATTATGACAATTTTAGCTGATGCAATTGCTAAAGCAAGAGGCGGGCAACAATTATTTGCATATCAAGATGATGAAAAAGTTATCTTACCAGAATTTCAATCAAAAAATACAGAAACAAATAATTAGGAGTAAATTATGTCAGTAAATAAAATAGAACTTATAAAAGAATTAAGACAAAGAACTAATTCAGCATTAATTGATGTTAAAAAAGCTCTTGAAGCAACTAATTATGATATCGAAGCAGCTGTTAAATGACTAAAGGAAAATGGAATTGTTAAAGCTGCAAAAAAAGCTGGCAGAATTGCTGCTGAAGGTGCTGTTACTGCAATTACCAACAAATATCGTTCATTATTAATAGAAATAAACAGTGAAACCGATTTTGTTGCAAAAAATGATAAATTCTTAGAACTTGTTCAACAAATCTCTCATGCTATTTTTGATGCCAATGTATGAACTAAGGAAAAAGCATTAGAAGTTATTCTACCAAATGGTTTAACAGTAGAAAAAGCATTAATCGAAGCTACATCAGTTATTGGAGAAAAAATTTCATTCCGTCGTATGTTTATGGTAAAAGCAAAAGAAGGTGAAATACTAGGAACATATGTCCATGCTAATAATCAAATTGCTGCTGTTGTTAAAATAAAAGGTACAGATATTTATGCTGCAAAAAATGTTGCAATGCATGTTTCAGCAATGAACCCTGAAGTTACATTAGTTTCTGATTTAAGTGAAAAACAATTATCAGAAATAAAAGAACGTTTTGAAAAACCAGTGGCTTTCGAATCAAAACCTGCTAAAATTCAAGAAAAAATCCTTCATGGTTGATTAACTAAACAACTTTCAGAATTTGTTTTAGAAAAACAGGCATTTGTAATGCAAGATTCTATTTCAGTAGGTAAATACTTAAACGATCATGGTAGCCAACTTGTATCAGCAATAAGATTTGAAGTAGGTGAAGGAATTGAAAAAACTCAATCAAACTTCGCTGCCGATGTTGCTGAAATGGTAAGGAAATAATTTATATTAAAAAAAGGAGATTATGAAAATTCAAAAATTAAAAAAATGAAAATTACTTTCTAGTACATCTTTATTAACTTTGTCCGTTGCTTTAGTTGTTGCATGTACACCAGAAAAAACAACACAACAACCACAACAATCAAAGGAAATTGTTTTAAAATCAAAACAAATAGACGAGATGTTAAAAAGAGTAAATTTATACAATCTTAACTCTGAAAAATATCTTGAGAATAAAAATAAATTCGATGAATTAACTAATTCAAAAACTACTACCATAGAGCAATTAAATGCTTTATATAATAAAATATTATCTGATTATAATGCTGCTGCTTTATCAGTTATTCCAAAACTGTTTACTGAAAATTCTGATTTAAAAGTTGAAGTTGATTCACTTAAAAAAGAAAATACTAAAATTCAAGAAGAAAGTACTAAACAGCAAAAACAACATGAGGAGTTATTAAAAAAACAAAACGAACAAAATGCTCAGCATAACAAAGAAACTATCGAACAACTACAATCAGATAAAGAAAAATTAGAGAATGAAAACCAAGAAATTAAAAGTAGTTTTTTAAAGCGACATTATTCAGGCAAAAAAGCTTTGATTGAAATAAATGATTTTACTATCTTATTTTTAGAAAAAACTATAGAAGAAATTAGAGAAGCAAAAGACATAAGTGCAGCAAATAAAAGATCATTTATAAATCAAATTAATCGTTTAATTGAACCACTTAAAAATAATCGTGAAATATATCAGCAAACTGTAGAAAACCGTGCATCATTATGAAATATCGCTTCAATCATCGAATCTAGAATTTCATATTTTTCTCGAATTTCAACTGCATTACAAGATGCAAAAATTAAGTTACCAAAATTATTAGAATCCAATAAATCATTTATGAACGATTTATTTAGATGAAGATATGATAACATTGTTGCAATCGAACAACAAGTTAGTGCAACTGATAAATCAAAATTTGTATCTACAAACCAAACAGATGGGCAAAAAGTTAAGGATGAAAAAATCCAACAATCAAAAGTTTTTGCATTCACAACAGCAAGATTAGGTGGATTAAATCTGCAGACATTAATGTCAAATGATAAAAAACAAGATGCAAACCTTATTGCAGAAGCAAAACCATTTCAAGAACAATTAATTAATTATGCAACTTTTTTATCACAAATTTGAACTCCTAATTATGCATCAAAAGCAACTTCTTCTGATGGTAATCCAATAATTGACAAGAGCAAATGATTTATCGACTTTGTCATAAGTGACTTTCCACTTTCAAATGCTTTATTAAAAACCGATGATATTTTAAGTCTTAAAAATCAAGCTCAAGAGCTTCATAAAAAATATGCTGATTATTTAAAAACGCTTGGAGATGGTTTTAGAAGTATATACTACTATAAATTGAACAAACCTTTTTATTCCACTCTAGGTAATTTAAAATATATTGATTATTTTAATGGAGAACAAACTAAATTAGGAATTTTAGGATATCTTACACAAGCAAATTCAGATTTTAGTAAATATAAACTAACTGCAGATAATCTTAAATCTGATTTAGAAAAATTCAAAAAAGAAAATACTGAATACATTAAAAAAATTGATGACAAAATTACAGAAATAACTGCTAAAAAATCGCAAAACGATGGTAATCAAAAATTTCATAATGAAAAAATCGATCAACTTTTAAAAGATTTTAATACTGAGTATACACCAATTAAATCTAAAACTGAAGATGATATGCTAAAAACTTTCGATAAGAAACTTAAACTTAGATTTTTATATGAAAAATTATTAGTTTTATCTAATTTATACTTATATTGAGAAGATTTAGGCTTAAATCCTGACTCACAGGAGCTAAAAGATCAATTAGGATATCAAAAAGATACTTCTGAAAATAATAAATATAATTACTATATTCCTGGTCAAGAAACTATTGCTTGAATTCGTCAATGAACTAATTTATATTCTGATCAATGAAATGATTTATCATTAGAATCAACAGTAGTCGATACCGATGCTTATAATACAACTACTAAATCTTTATTAGATATATCGCAAAACGATGATATTGCTTATATCAATAGCACAGGTGCAAATTCATTTGCATCAACTTCACAATCTTTCGATGTAAAAACTTTTTATAAAGAATTTGATGCTCTAGAGAAAAATTACTTTTTAGCATCAGAAAAAGTATTTAAAGCAATACAAAGTAAAGATACCAACCTTGAACAACTTAAACAAGAACTAACAGATGCTCGTAATGCTTACTATACTAAATTAAATAATCCAAACATCAGTTTTAGATCGAATGCTTTTACTAAATTTGATACGTCTGTGTATGCTCCTGCAACACAAATCAAGGCTGCATTCACCCCATACACACTTGCAAATGCATTTGCAACTTTCAAAGCTTCATTAGCTGTTTTAGAACATTTAAATGTACTTTGAAACACCACAGAAACAACAAAAGTAACTTCAAATAATCCTAAATCACAAGCAAGCACTAATGAAAATCAAGGAGCAAAAGAACAGGTTAATACCGAATCTAATAACAAAACTACAAATAATCAACCTGCAGAAAACAAATCAACAAAAACAAATACAAACTCGTAGAGTTTGTATTTTTATTATCATTAAAATATACATAATTGTAAATTAGTTTTTTTGCTTTATCATAGCATAAAAAAATCAAAAAATATTTAAAAAATAATTTTTGATATTCTGCTTTTTTGTTATAACTTATATATAAATTATATGGAGGTTAAGATGTCATATAAACGTAAGAATTTCATTCTCTTAGCAGCTATTTCTGGTAGCTTAATTTTATCTAGCAGCATTGCTTCAGTAGTTTATCAAACATCAGCTCAAATTCTAAGTGGAAGCAAAACTGATTTATCAAATCAAGATGCTAGATTAATTCCTGAAAACAAATTAAACACCAATCTAGCAAACTCATCAAATATAGATAATAACTTGCAAAAAATTAAAGAGCAACCTACTAATCCGGTTGTTATTAATATCGCTCCAAGTCAACCACAAAAAGAACAACCAAAAGAACCTATCATAAAACCTGAAAATCAACCAAAACAGCCAAAAGAGCCAATTATAATAAATGCACCAGATTTTAAGCCACCACAAACACAACAAAAACCTATTGATTTACAAAAACCAGTTGTTATTACTACACAACCTGTAAAACAAGAGCCGATAAAACAAAAACCACCTGTGCAAAAAGTAGAGAGCAAACCACAACCTTCTGCACCTGTTATAGTCGAGCAACCTAAACCTATACAACAACCAACAACGCCAAAACCTACTCAACCTATTACAAATACACAGTATAACATTGACGGAATCGGAGATGGTTATACAGAAATAAATATTGCAAACACAACAGCAAGGGCTAAGGTAGATTTTAAGGTTATACCACATGAATATTCTAAACAAGATATCGAAGATGGAATTGCCAATCCGAAAGGATACCAAAATGTTACTACCGGAAAAATTATCTCTGTTGAAGTAACACCACAACTTATTGCAGCAGATGCTAAGGTTGCTATCGATGGGATTAATGCTAATGCAGGTAAAATTGCAGATGCTACCGATGATTCAGAATCTGAAAATGCTCCATATATACTATCTAAAGGTTTTTGAACTGGAATAAATGATCGTTTTGGTAGAATTGCCGAAGAAATTATTAGACATAAAAATGATCCAAGATATCTGCAATATATTAAACAAAACTATCGTGATATCTATTTAAAACGTAAATTTAATAGCTTCATAGAAGAAAAAGTTTATGTTGTTTTCCATCTCGATCGCAGCAAATTTACTAATCTTTCACAAAGAGCAATCGATTTTCTAAAAAAAGGTTACACACTTGATCCTGATAATGTATTTATTAATGAAAATGGAGAACTAGATAGTTATGGACAAGAACTACCTCCTGGATTTAACCGTGTAACTGCAAGAGTTACCAGAGATAACAAATACAAAAGAGCTTTTGGTTATGATGACTGACAAGCTATCACACCAGGAAATTTAGAAGAAGGAAATTATCCAGGTTGAACTAAAACCGATGTAACTAATGGACCAATTTTTAGCAAATATGTTAATAACACACCCGGAATTAAAGTTTATGATTATACCCGTGATGACAAAAGCCCAACCTTACGCAACCAAGGGTATGCGCTCTATATTGATATGAATGATACAAATGCTTACCAAAAAACAGCTTCTTTAATTAAAGAACTTGAAGAAAATAAAATACAAATTACTTCATATCGCTTTAATAACTTAGGTAAAGCAAGTGCTGCACAAAAATATATTGATATCTTTAAATTGCTTCCTAATCATATTCCACAACTACAATTATTCTTTGATGCTTCAGCAACTAATACATCTGCATTAATTGCTTTAAAAGACAAAAACATTGATGAACTAGGTTTATATACCTATGGAAATCCTGTTTTAGATGCTTGAAGTTATAACCCTTGAGCATTAAACAAAGTTGCTTGAATTAATACTAATGATTATAATCCTAACCAAAACTATAAAAAGAACATCCCGATAGCAACACGAATCATCTTTGATACCATTGCTTTTGATGAATCAAATTATTTAAAAAATACTTCTGATCCATATAAAGAAATTAATTTAGGTTTAAGAATGGTATATTGAACTCGCAACAATGAACCATTCTTTCAAGGTAGTTACGGATCTGGATTAGATCCAGATACCAAAGAAAAAGATAACTCATATCCTCAAGGACTTGATTTTTCTAGGGTACCAGAAATTAAATCATTAAAAGGATTAATATTTTTTGATAATCAAAAAGCATCAAATAATAAACCACGTAAAATCCGTCGTTTAAAGTTATATAATAATTCGCAAATTTTTACAATGACTGCAGACGATATTAATAATGCGGGATTTAATGAAAACTTTGTACTTAATTCCCCTCAACTAGATTCAAAAATTACCTTTAGCAACGGAGAAACTAATCAATTATATATCAGTGGTAACGGAACACTTACATCAATCGGTTTATCCGAATTAAGAACATTAACAAAAACCTTATACCAAGAATTTGCAAGTAAACCTATTTTAGTTGATAAAATTGCTACTAATTTAGCAGCACAATTACAACAAAACGGATACAATGTGCAAGTATATAGTGATCAAGATACATTAGAAATCACATAAAGGAAAATATGAAACACTTAAAATTAGATTTTTCAAAAGCCCCATCATTAGAAGAATTAAAATACTTACAACCTAAAATATCTCAAATCCATAATGATATAGTTAACAAAAATGTCGCTGAAAAAGATTGGTTAGGTTGATATAATCTACCTGCTGATTATGATAAAGATGAATTTAAAGCAATGCAAGAGAAAGCCGATTTTTGATTTAAAACTGGAATCGAAGTTGTTGTTGTCATTGGAATTGGAGGTTCATATTTAGGTGCTAAAAGTGGTTATGATTTTATCTACGGACCTTATTCAAGCAAAAAACCTAAAATGGAACTTTTATTTGCCGGAAATGATATTTCAGCAGAAACATTAGTTGCAAAACTAAAATATGTTGATGATAAAAAATTTGCTATTAATGTAATTTCCAAATCCGGAACCACATTAGAACCATCAATTGCTTTTCGTGAATTTAGAAAATTGCTTGAAAGTAAAATCGGTGATCAAGCAAGCGATTATATAGTTGCAACAACTGATAAACAAAAAGGTGTTTTATTTGAATTAGCAACCTTAAAAGGTTATCAAAAGTTTGTTGTTCCTGATGATGTCGGTGGACGCTTTTCGGTATTAACAGCAGTTGGTTTATTCCCGTTTTTATGTGCTGGAATCGATGCAAAAGGAATTTTAGATGCAGCAAACCAAACTAATAAGGAACTTTCTGAATCAAAACTTGAATCAAATCCTGCTTACTGATATGCTGCTGCTCGTTATCATTTATATAATAACAATTATGCTATCGAAATCATGGTTTCATATGAACCAAAACTACAATACTTCTTAGAATGATGAAAACAACTGTTTGGTGAATCTGAAGGAAAGGATGGAAAAGGGTTATGACCTACCAGTTGCTTATTTTCTACCGACTTACACTCGCTAGGGCAAATGATTCAAGATGGTAATAAAATTCTTTTTGAAACTGTTTTAACCTTAGAAAATCCTTCTGCTAACATTGAATTTTCAAAAGAAGCAATTTATTATGACAAACTAAATTACCTAGCTTCAAATAATTTACACCAAGTTAATAACATTGCTTTTAATGCTACTGCAAATGCACATCATATCAGTGGTAAAATCCCTGTAATTCATATGTTATTTGACACATTTAATGAAGCAACCTTAGGAACCTTATTTATCTTCTTTGAACGAGCATTAGCAATGAGTGCATATTTATTAGGAGTTAATCCGTTCAACCAACCTGGTGTCGAAGTATATAAAAAGAATATGTTCAGTATGCTAGAAAAGAAATAATGAACAAAAAACGATTAGGACAATTCTTTACTATTTGTAATCCATTTGATAATATTATTTTCTTTAAGTGACTTAAAGAAAATAATTTATTATCCCATAATATCATATATTTAGAGCCTTTTGCGGGTTCTAATAATATACCTTTCTTGTTATCACAACTTAATTTAAATAACCCATGAAAATGTTTTGATATTCAACATTTTTATGATCAAAACAACAATCAAATTAATCATTTTGATAAATATCAAATTAACATCAATGATTCATTAAAAAACTATCCTAAAGGATATAAATTAGCTATTACTAATCCACCGTATTTAGCAAAAAATAGTGCAACAGGTTCTAAGATAAATAATGATTTTGGTGGTTATGATGACTTATATAAATATGCTTTGGATATTATGCTTAAACATACTGATTTTGTTGCCGCAATTATTCCTGAAACTTTTATCACATCAACTAATTTAAATCTTAAAAGTCGCTTATATGCAGTAATTTCGTTGCAAATGAAAATGTTTAATGATACTGAATGTCCAGTTTGTCTTGCTTTGTTTAACAAAAATCCTACTGAGGATTTTTTGGTATATAAAAATGATGTTTTTATCGGTTGATATAAAGAGTTAAAACAACTTCAAAAGCAACCACAAAATCAATATAAATTTGTTTTTAACGATAATAACGGACAAATATGATTAAATGGCATCGATAATACAAAAAATGATAGTATTATGTTTTCGTTAGCAGATTCAAAATGCAAAAATGTCAATAATTCATCACGAAGTTATACAAGAATTAAATTGCCTAATGACTGAAATCTTGATGATAGTCAATTAAAAGCATATATCAATGCATTAAACGATTATTTAGTTAAATATCGCTGCGAAACTAAGGATGTGTTTTTATCTTCGTTTAAAGGTTTAAGAAAGGACTTTAAATACCGTCGTAGACTTAGCTGGACTGAGGCAAAACGAATAATGAGTGTTGTCTATGAATTAGGTGGTTATGATGATTAACTGAGATTTAGAATTAAAGAAAAGAAGAATGCATAATATCAAGGATGTTAAAAGATTGCTGATACAAAATGATAAATCATTGCTAGAAAAAATTTATAAGGATGCAAATAGATATGATTTAGATGTTGATTTTATTAAGGATAAAATCATAAATGAGGATATTTTTGCTCTAATAAGATATGCAAAAGATCCAAATAAACAAAACATCCACGAAGATATTTTACTCGAATACTTTCACAATCAACTTTATAATGTTACCATCCACAAATTACCCAAAACTGGTAAGAATGCTAAATTTATCAACAGTTTCGGAAACATCCTTAATTTATCTGATCGTGAATATAATGAAATTACAAACAAAAGTATCGACTTTGAATTCATCAAAGACGATATAATTTTTTATTTCACTTTCAAATATACCAATGAAAAAGGTGGTGCTCAAGATAATCAAAGAAACGATGTGATGATATTTATTGAAAATGCTAATAAAAATCAAGATGACAAAGTGAAATTCTTAGTCATCTTGGATGGAAATTACTATGTTGATCAAATTAATAAGATTAAAGAATGTATTAATTCTGAAAAGACATTTGTCTTAAATTCATCACAAATCTATGATTTCTTTGAATTTAAGACTTATCAAAAAGTAAAATAAACTATTTGAAGATATCCTTAAATTGATCAGGGTATAAATATGCCATTTTCTTTACAACCTGCTCAAAAGTAGTTGGATTATAAGGTAATCCACGATTTTTTAAATATGCATATTTTTGTGTATCAAAAACTAAAAAATTATTTGATCCTCAGTTTCCGGCTTGCTTATCTAAACCAACTACATTACCATCGCTATCATAAACCCCACTACCTGATGAACCACTTCCTCAGTCAAAATCTGGAACCTCTCCTCATAGTGCAGGGCGTACAGCATCAATGGTACTTTTATCATTACCATAATATTTAATCGGGTTATTACCGATTAAATATTCACGATAGCGTAATCCGGGATAACTTTCTTGATTACCTAAGGTAACAACCTTAGGTAGAGTTGCTATATAGAAGTTTAAATTATTAAAGGAACTAAGATATAAAGATAAATCCGAAATGTTTAATGGTTTAAGGTTTTTGAAATTAAGAAAGTGCTTTATTGCATTTTTTTCATGCTGAGTTAACAATCTTTCTTTGTATTTATATGTATCCAAATCTTTACCATCAAAGGTTGTAAAAATTGGTTTGAAATCTACAATAGCAACAATTGCATCGAGGTTATTATTTGTGCTTCTGCTGATAATTTCTCCATCAGTATTTTTAAAATTTCCATATGAATTTTGAACTTGTCCGCTAAAATCTAAAAATAAATCAAAAGTTATTCCTTGTTCACTGCTTGGTATTTCAAAATCAAACATATCACCATCAGGTGTTAGTTTTGGATATGTAAATTTTTTATCATTTGTATCATCCGAAGCATTATTTGCTTGTTTATCAGTATAAATTGGTAAATATTTATTGTTTTGTTGATCTTGGGTTGGTCTGTTAATATTAGTCGAAGAAATCAATTTAGGATGTTGAACTACAATTCTTTCATATCCGTTATGATGTTGCGTTCAAGTTCCAATCCCTGAATGACGATTGGTGTTTCAAACATGAAAATTAACAAAGGCATAATAACGAAAATCATTAGGATTATCATTAACTTTGGAAAAGATATTTCAAGTTCCATCAGCATCAGCATTTAAACTAAACACTCTGGATCTACCCTCTTCGATTGGTTTAACTGAATCTTCTTTATATAAACGTTTTGAACGGTCATCCTTGGCAGGTGCATCATCTAAAATATTATTTCTCGCTTCTATATTTTGAACTGTTTGATTATGTGTTTTTAATTCATATGTATTTTTATAACCAATTGATGAACCCTGAATTGAGTTTTTATCAAGTTTCTTAGCTTGTTTAAATTTAATTTTTTCATCTGTATCAGTTTCATTTTGAATTCAATTTACAAAAAATTCATTTCTCGAAATAAATGCTGAGCGACTAGTTGAATGATTATGTGTAGCAAGGATGTTATTAAAATGGATATTATTATTTCTTGTATGTAGTTTTAATGTAAGTTGATCATTTGTTAATGATAAACTAAATTTAATATTGCTCTTAATTTTTGAATACAGACTTTGTTGAAATGCAGGTGTTTCAGAAACATAATCATACATAAAATCAACATCATCAATATATTGGTTTTCTTGCAAGGTTTTCAAAGAAACAGGAACTCTAACACGCGAATGAATATTATCAAATTCATTTGCATCCTTAAACTCTCTTGGATTTAAATCAAGTTCAAAAACAAATCAGAAAATTATGTTCTCTTTATCAAAATCACTTGGGATAATAATTGAATTTAAATCTTCAGAAATAGATGCAGTAGCATTATTTTCGCTTAATTTAAAAATTGAATCATTAAGATATTCTCGAGTTTTAAATCAATGAATTTTTTGAGCTATATTATTTTTTGTAATTGTGTAATTACGGTCTGGATGGTTTTCTTTTGAATTTTTATATCTGGTTTTTCAGTTAAAATAATCAAAATTATAATCTAAAACTGCATTGAAATTTTCAGGTGAAAAAGTAATGTTGCTTTGATGTGTTGTAGATAATAAATCATACTTTTTTACCTTACTTACAGATGAACCATCGTCAAGTTGGTTTTTAAGTTTATTTTCTGATGTTCAGTCAAAATTATATGAAAACTCAATGTTCTTATTAGAAACTTCTTTTCTTGGAATAAAATTTAGATAACTTTTATTATTTACTACATCAATATATTTAAGTTTATACTTAATTTGTTCTTGAAAGGCTGCGAGTGAAAATTTAGATAAATCTTTAAAAGGGATATAAATTTTCTTACTTGCTGGCACAGCATTTTCAACATCAAAGGCTTGATCTTTGTTTACAATAACGGTAGGTCCAAATGGAAAATCTGTTTTCTTTTCTTCTTTATAAACTTTTTTCTCTACTTCAAAGTAGAAAACAAAAACTTTATCTGATAAAATTTTAACTTGTTCAGTTGTTCAATTAAATGAAGTTGTTGCAAAAATCTCTTTTGTGTTCTGATTTTTATAAATATCAAAGTTTTGCAACATTAAATTATCAAATGAATTATTTTTCTTAGAAAACTTATATTTTGACTGCAAATTAAAGGTTGCTACTTTATTATTATTAATAACAAGTTGGGTAATAATATAGTCATTTTGATAGTTACTTAGATTGTTTGCATTAAATGAAAGTTGATTACTATTAACACTTAAATCAATGTATTTTACTCAAGGATTATATTGGTCAAAACTTTTTACCAATGCTTTTGCAGATGTTATGCCTTCCGATGTGTTAGTAATATTTATAGTTATTGTATCATTTGTAACATTTATGCTAGAAACATCTACATTAGATGTTTGAGTATATTTGTTTTCAGTGTCATTTGAACTTGTTTTAGTAGTAGGAGCATCTAAATAATTAAAATATATAGGATAATAAGAATCTTTTGTTTTTAATGTATCTTTATTCAATTCATGAAAATCATTAGATGTATTAATATTTAAATCATTGCCTGAAATAAGATTAGCATTTTGCAAGGTAAAAATGTTACCATAGTTTTTGATATCATTATTTGAAACTGGTGCAGTATTTTCTTTTTGTGGTTTTTTTTCTGTGACAGTAAATGAATATGTGCCTGAGAAACTATTTTCAAATGTTTTTCAATTTCCATTTATATTTACTTGAAAGTTTTTAAATGTATATGTTCCATTCGAAAGATTGTTTATTGTAAAAGTATAATTTGTTGCATTATTTAATGTTATTTCACTGCTATAAATATCACTCCCATTTTTTGTTAATACTATTCTTGCAGATTTATTTTGATAAATATCTTTTATGTTATTTATAGTTACATCAACTTGGTTGTTAGCATTTGAATTTGGTTCTACCAATAGCGAACTATGATAAATATTAACATTAGTTACTTGATCTGGTAATGACAAGGTTTTAAAATTAAATTTGTTATTTGAATCGCTATAAATTAAATGATCTTGATTATCTTCATTATATGAAATAGATTTAATAAAATAACTTGTATTTTCACTTAAGTTATCTGCATTAATATTTAGTTTTAGCTGATTAGGACTTAGAATTTGGTAAGTAGCATTGTATCGGTAATCATTACTCAATATAAGTTTGAAAGTTAAATTCGGCTTAATAGTATTAAAATTTTTTGTTTGGATATTCAAAGATAAATTAGCAGAATTTGTAGTTATTTCAGATGACGAAAATTGTGCATTATTAAAGTCAAAATGATATTCATTTGGTTTTGACTCAGAATTGTTAGAGTTATCTGTTAAAGTTGTAAAAGAGATTTTTTGGGAATCCGAAGTGATTATATCGATGTTATTTAATAAAATTTGTGAAATATGATATGTAGAACTAGCAGCAAGGTCACTAATTTGGTAAGAAGATGTGTTGTTATTTACAACAAAATCCTTATCAAATCCACTTTTGAATCGAATTTTAAGATTATATTCTTTGTTAGGTTCCAAATTTTGTAAATCTAACGATAAATTTACACTATGTGATTTTATATCAGTTGTTTTAATACTTCTTAAAATAGGATTCGCTTTAGTTTTGAAGCTAAATTTATTAGAATAGTTATTGGTATATATAACTTTACTACTACCATTAGAAAATAAAATGCTTTTGACAAAATAATTTGTATTAGCTTTCAAATTAGTTGCATTTACAGTTAATTTAATTTGATTTAAATCGATAACATTATAACTAGCATTATAGATTTGATCATTATTTAATATCACTTTAAATGTTGAATTTACATCTGAATTATTAAAATTTTCACTATTAAAAGTTATCGATGCATTAGCTGAATTTGTTGTTATTTCACTTGTTTTAAAAACTGCATTATCAAAATTAAATTTATACTCTTTTTGTTGTGGCTGGTTAGTTTGCATATCATCTAATGTTTTAAAAGATATTTTTTGATTATCTGATGTAATAACTTCTTGGTTATTAAGTAGAATTTGAGCAATTTGATATGTTGTATTGGTTTGAAGATTATCAATCAAGAATGTAGCATTTTGAGATGTTAACAAGAAATCATTTTGCATTCCATTGGTGAATTTAATTTTAAGATTATATTGTGTATTTGTTTGCAAATTGTTAAAAGCAACATTTAAATTTGCACTATTTTTTGTTATATCTGATATATTTACAGATTTTAAGGCAGGATTTATTGTATCAATAGATGTTGTTTGAAAAGCAAACTTATTAGCATCGCTATTTTTATAAATTTCTTTGCTTTGTTCTTGATTAACTAATAAAATAGATTTAACATAATAACTTGTGTTAGCACTCAAACCACTGGCATTAATGCTTAAACGAATCTTATTGTCATCTAAAACATAAGTTGCATCATAGTTTTTGTCATTATTTAAAACTACTTTAAATTGCACATTATTATTTCGAAAATTCTTTGCTATAAAATCCAAAACAACCGATGCAGAATTTGCATCAGTTTTTAAAACATTAAATGTTGCATCATTAAAATCAAACATACTTTGATCATCAGATTTTTTAGTTGTAAAAGTAATTTTTTGATTATTATTGTTAATAATATTTTGCGAATCAAGCAAAATTGAATTGATATGATATGTTGTATTAGCTGTTAAATTATCAATTGTAACTTTAATAGCTTTATTAGAATTAACACTAATATGCTTAGAAATTCCATTACTTAATTTTACTTCTAGATTATAAGTTTTATTTGGTAATAAATTATCGATTTGTATTGATATAAGTGCATTATTTGAACTTGTTGAAACAACTACAATATCTTTTAAATGTGGTTGTTTATCCGAATTATTTGCACACGCAATAGTTATAATTGATGTTGCTAAAACAAGTGGGCTTATAGTTCATAATTTCTTTTTCATAACAGTCCTTATTCAGTTGTTTAATCCTTATTTATAATGTTGAAAATATCATTATAAAGTTCTCATTCAGGCTTTGTATCATTTTCTTTTGGTAGTTGGTAAGATATAACTTTATTTGTAGTCTGATTAAATACAGATTTTGCTTGCAGTGCCTTTAGCATCACTTGAAGTTTTGCTCTTGTATATTTTGATTTCTTATTCGGATAATTTTTATCAAGCAGATACATAATATATTCTTTTAAAAAACTTGCTAAACAAATCAATAAATTATATGCATCATAGTGGTTTTTTTGATATATATACCAAAATTCATTTCGAATATCATCTTCAAATAAGTCAACATTTTTTAGAACTTGTTTTGCATCTGAATCAACCTTTTTAATCATCGATGCAGTAATATCTATTAAATTAGTTTTATAAACCAAATAACCATCGAGTTCCTTTGATTTCTCAATTGATTCTAAATCGAGATCCATTATTGGGTCTTCATCTAAAAAGCGTCCTAAATCATATCCTGATAAATTACCCAAAGTTCTCTCATCTTCAGCAGTATTTTCATAATCTTCTAAAAATTCATTCCTTAACATCTGATCTTCATGTTCAAGTTTTTTATTTCAAATTATAACCTGTTTAATATCATACGTTTTTGAATCAATTTGTAGTTTTTTGTCTCTTTGTTTTTCTTTACTTCCATCTTTAAAATGTTTATAATCACCTTGATCCAGAATGTAATCAAAATCTGAACGATCACCATAAAATGCAGAAATTGATGTAATGAAATTTATATTGTTTTCAAGCATATAATGAATATTTTCTTCAGTTATCATTTCTTTTTCTATTGAAAATGTTGGATTTGAATTAGGAAACATTTTTAAATAAGCATCTAAAAAGTCGGTAAGATACTGGGATTCATCACCAAAAGTTACATTATAAGTTTGCACAAACACAGGAGCACCTAACTTGTTAAAAGCCGCAACAACATTCTTTTGGGTTCGTCAAAAATCATTATAGGAGTATTTTGTTCCTGCTTTTTTAGAATTATCGAATTCTGCATATGTCATAGGTTTAACTGCAACATATAAAATTTTGCTATCTGTCATTTGCTCACTAATTCTTTGAACATTTTTATATAATATTTTATGATTCTTTCAAATATTATTAAGTGCTTTTATGTATATATTATCTTTGTAGTCTGATTTTTTATATATTTTATCAAGTTCAATTAATTTATCCGATGCTCCCCTTACATCTGTTAAAAACAAATTAAGTAATGTCATAGTCACAGTGTTTTTTAAATCATCTTTATCATATTTAAAATGATCAAACAAACCGATGTTATTAATTAGTTTTGTTAATCATAATTCATTAGGATTTCTAGTTGGATAAGTTAATTTTGCTTCCGATAAAGCGTTTTCAATATATGCTTTTAAATCTGTGTAATCTTCATTAACTATATTTTTTAAATCATAATCACTAATAGCAGATTCAATCAATGGTATATGTCATGGATATTTTTTACTTAATTTAGTATATAATCCTAAATCCACAACATTAGTCATTTTATCCATACCATCATAATTCTTTTGTTTTGCTATATAAACATGAAGATTTTTATCTGCATTATTATCTAAATTTACAACTAATTTCATAGTAAAATTATATCACTATGAAATTAAAAAACTACATAGAAAACTATGCAGTTTTAGGTTTTTTGTATCATTTTATTAGTTTGCTTGCTTCAAAATATATAGTAAGTAATAATCCAAATAATATCGGTGCTAACCAATATGCAACATTATAATTAGTTATCTTAGAGATATCAGCCATTTTAAATGCTACTCTTATTCCAGGTATAAATGCTACAAAGATTACACAAATCAATGAAAATAGTGATGCTGCATAAACTAATTTATATTCTTTAATATTACATCTAAAGATAGATTTTACAGACATCAAATTAATTGAATTAATACTTGCACCAACTCCTAAGGCAATGAATGTTGCAGTAGATGTCAGTTTGATAAAATCATCGCCTTTGATGTTATTAGAAATGGCCACTAAAGCAGCTGTCAAATATGCTAATAGAGCACCAATTGAGATAATTACACTTTGAATAAGTAATTGCTTTCATAACCCATTTGCAAAAATACTCTGGTTCTTATTAATCGGTTTTTGCTGCATCACATCTAAATTGCTTGGTGTCATACCTAGTGCAATCGCTGGTAGTCCGTGAGTTAATAAGTTAATTCATAAAAGTTGTGAAGCCGATAGCACTATTACTTCAGCATCCGCTATGTGTTTTTTAAAGATAATTGATAAAACAAACAATCCGATAATCATTACAATAATTTCACTTAATGAAGAAACTAAAAGGTTTAAAATAACAGTTTTGATGCGATTATATGTTTCGCGACCACTTTTAATTCCTTTAACAATTGTAGTGAAGTTATCATCAGTCAAAATCACATCTGCTGCTTGTTTTGATACATCAGTCCCTGTAATCCCCATTGCAACACCAACATCGGATGCTTTTAAAGCAGGAGCATCATTTACTCCATCACCAGTCATTGCTACTACTTCATGATAACCTTGTCAAGCTTTCACTATTCTTAATTTATCAGTCGGTGACACACGAGCATAGACACTAATATTACGAACATTTTTATATAACTCATCATCAGTCATCGTTGCTAATTGAGCTCCTGTGATAGCTTTATCACCATATTTATAAATTCCTAAATCAGTAGCTATTGCTGTAGCAGTAGTAAGATGGTCACCGGTAATCATAACAGGGTGGATACCAGCTTGTTTTGCTATTTCAATACTTTCTTTAACTCCTGCCCGAGGTGGATCTTGCATTGCGATAAGTCCTAAAAAGACTAAATTATTTTCATCATCAAATGTAATTTTTTCAGCACTTGCATCCATTTTTTTATAACCAACTGCGATTACACGGTAAGATTTTTGTGCCCAACTTTCATTTAATTGGTATTGATATTCACTAGCATCCTTGCTCTTAGCAAAAATTACATCAGGGGCACCTTTAGTTATTAGAATTTTTTCTCCTTTCGGATTCTTTACCAAAACTGACATTGTTTTTCGATCTGAATCAAAAGGAAGTGAATCTAATTTTTGAAAAGCTTGATAAAACATCTGAGCAGAGTTTTGGTTATCTAGTCCAAACCTAAGTATTCCAGTTTCGGTTGGGTCCCCTACTTCAATGTATTCTCCATTTTCTCCTATTTGCACACTAGCATCACAACAAGCAACAAAAGCACCTAATGCCGAAGATTTTTCATATGGAACATCTGGATCAATTGCATCATATAAATGCATTACAGTCATTTTATTTTCAGTAAGTGTTCCGGTTTTATCTGAACAGATTACACTAGTAGCTCCTAAGGTCTCAACTGCAGGAAATGCTTTAATAATGACATGTTTTTTAGTCATTGTTGCTACACCAATAGCCAATAACACAGTTGTAAAAGTAATCAATCCTTCTGGAATAGCAGCAACAGCCAGTGAAATCCCTATTATTACAGCATTAGAATAAACTTCTGGGTTATTTCAAATGTTTGTGAAAACATTTGAAATAATAAACTGAATAACTGTTGTTATAACTAATAAAACAACACCTGATATTCCAAAAAGTTTACTTAATTTATTAAGTTTAATTTGTAAAGGAGTAAATTGCGGTTTTTGTTCTTGAATCAGTTTATTAATATTACCTATTTGAGTGTCTTTTCCAATTGCGACTACTTCTGCAACACAGTGTCCGTTAGTTAAATAAGTTCCCGCAAAAACGCGATTGGTATTTTCAATAATATTTTGATGTTGATTATCTTCTAATGCGTTTTTTTCAACAGGTAATGATTCACCAGTCAAGGCCGCTTCAACAACATTAACACAGTAAGCTTGCAATATTTTTGCATCGGCTCCGGCATAATCTCCTGCATCTAAAACAATAATATCACCTACAACCAATTCTTCAGCCGGTAAATGCATCAGTTGTCCATCACGATACACTTTAGAAATCAATTGATTGTTTTTTTCTAATGCTTTAACTGCTTGATCACTTTTTATTTCTTGATATGTACCTAAAATCGAATTTAAAACTATCACTATTAAAATAATTAAAGGTTCAATAAATCCAACAATAATATCCGTTTGACTTTTAGAATTTTTACTTACTGTTTCATATATTGCAACTGCAAATGAAAAAGCTGCAGCAATTAAAAGCAAAATAATCATAAAGTCTTTAAATTGTGATATAAAAACTTTAAAAATATTTAATTTTTTTTCACTAGTAATTTTATTAAATCCATTTTCTTGTTGTTTTTGTTTTGCTTGTTGTGATGTTAAACCACTATAAATAATATCTTGATTCAAAACTCTCCTTTCTTAGATATAAAAACACAAATTAATGTGTTTTTATTATTCTATTTTATCTTTTGTTTCTATATCAATGTCTTCTATATCTAAATTAATATTAGGATAAGAACTATTTATATTTAAATCATTAACTATTTTAATTTTATTTATCATTCTAAAGTTATGTATTATTATTCCACCTAATGCAAAAATACCTAATAATCCTAATGTGCTGACATAATTAAGGTATGGAATATTATGAGATGCAATGCTAAGTGCAAGCAAAGCATACATAAAAGGTCATAATTTCTTAATTTTCTGCATTTGAATACTTTGAAAATCATCGTGATAAAGGAAAACCAAGGTAACTATACCAATAATAAACATAATTGCAAAAATAACATAAGAAACAATTGCTACAGGGGATGAAGAATCAGCTAAAAAATTCAAAATTTTATATCCTGTTTCTGTTTCATTTAATTTTTCATCATCACTTATACTCTTTATTATTCCTACAAATAAAATAATTATATAAACAGTTGCAATTAATTGTTGTAAAATAAATAACCCAAAAAAACCTCAAGTCAAAAAATATATTCTTTTTTGTTTTTTATCCATAATTTGTTTATCCTTATATATAAAAATTATAACTATTTTTTATTTTATATTAAGGATATTATTAACTTTTTAACAACAACATAAACATAATAAATGCAGATGCGATAAAAACTACACCTAAAAATAATGGAATATTATACTTTGCTCGCTGCCAAGCAGGTAAATACATTCCGGTTGCTTCATAAGTAGTTTTTTTGTTTCTAGGGTTATCACGATTATATTCATCCATTTGTAACTGCTTATAATTACGAATTTTTGCTATGGAATATTTAGCATAAATTACAAAACAAATTAATGCTAAAATAACAAATAATACTCCCAAGGGAATTAAGGTGTTTTTAGGTATTTTTTCTGCTGCTCTACCTGGAACGTCTACATCAAAATACATAAACAAATCATTCAAATTAAATATCATATTTTTATTTTAGCAAAATTTATTTTTTGAATAAATTATTAGCTTTTTTGTACTCGTATAATTGCACCATCTCTTTAAGTTTCGCAACTGATGCACTATCATCATAAGGTTTATTATCTTTTTCATTAATTCACAAAATTACAAGGTAATAAACAAAGATTTTTTGTTGAATTAAATATTCTTCTCAATAATTTTCATAACGATCTAAGAAAATTTGTTCTTGTTCTGGATTTAAAAATGAACCACAAATAAAGTATGCTAAATCAAAATGCTTATCACCCATAGATGCATATTCTCAATCTACAAAATAAATTTTTCCTTGTTCATCTTTAACTATATTGCCAGATCATAAGTCATTATGCAATGGACGATTATTTTCGCTATGAGAAAGGATGTTATTGATGCGTTTATAATATTCATCGATAACAGGTACTTTCAAGCCTTTGTCTCTTATAATGCGACGGTATTCTTTAACACGTGCCGCATGATTAGTTTTTGGAAATTTTAAACCTGAATCATGTAATTTACGAAAGTTATCAGCAATTTGATGTAAATCAGATGTGCTAAAATCTACCTTTACATTTTTAATAAACTCCCATTTTGAATGATTTTGATCATTTTCAAGTAATTTTGGTACAAAATCAAACACTGAAAGGATGCTATAATCAAGTTTATGATTAAATTTATCAAACTTTTTATATTGCAAAAAATAATCACCATCGTGATATGATTCATTTGTATAACCGATATTAATTTTTTCCATTTTACTCCTTTATTTTAAAATATTATATATTTAAATAAAAATTCAAAGCATAAAATGTATAATATTAATTATGTCTATAAATAAAGAGAGTTTTTTAAAATCTAGATTAATCCCTGCATTAATAATGTTAATTGCATTAGTTGCTTTATTGGTGCTAACACGATATAGTTTTTATTGATCATATCCATTATATCAAAGCTCATTAGGTGGTTTTTGAGCAGTGCGAGCAATAGCATTGATTTTTGTTTTCATTTTTGCATATTGAATCTTTTTTGAAGTTTCCTTAGCCTTTTTACAGCATAAAATTTATGCTGCTATTCAAGCACTGTTGCTAAATTCATTAATGTTTTTAGGAACTAATTTTTTAAACTTAGTTATCACATCAAGTAATATAAGCAGTTTGGATGCTTTTGAATTAAGATTATGAACTGATTGACAAGCACACTTGATGTTATTGGTTAATGTTCTTATTTTTATTATCTTTAGAATTATCATTATCAAAAATCTTTATTTTACAGAATTATTTTTAAAGGCATTGTTGTTTTTACTAACTAGTTTAATATTAAGTTTTTTCATAAAAACATTTTTATTTTTAAACACTGTTTCATCTGGTTTAGAATATATCCTCTTATTTATTTTAATCGCTGTTAGTTCGGATATAGGTGGATATTTTGGTGGAAAATACCTAGGACATAAGATGTTTAAAAATAAAATGGCACCATTAATTTCGTCTAAAAAGACTTGAGAAGGTGCTTTTGTAGGGTATGTTGCTGCACTAATAATTAGTTTTGTGTTTATTTATGCTTATTTTGGAGTTGCAAAGGGGTATGATATTAATACCGATGTTGCATCTGTTCTAAATTCATCTAAAAATACCACTGCTGCAATAGTTATTTTACTTACATTAGCGCCAATTGCTGCAATTACAGGTGATTTATATTTTTCTTTTATAAAACGTAAATTAGCAATAAAAGATTTTTCGAGAATTTTAGCAGGTCACGGTGGAATTGTTGATCGAATCGATAGTATTTCACTAATCTTCTTTATTTGAACATTTTTAGCATTATTTAGGGGATAAAATGAGTTTTTACAAAGATCGCACCTTTGCAAACTTTGCTTCAGAAATTGGTTTAGGAAATATTGAAGCATTTTCTGAAGCATACATTGCTGCAATTTCAGAACTGCAAACACGAAATTCAAAAAGAATTATCGAAGTAGATTTAAAGCTACCATATGCACCAAAAATAACTGATTTAGTAAAGCTTCTAAAAGCATTAAAAAGCGAACGAGGAAGCAAATACCGTGTTATTTATAGCATTAATGACTATGTTATCGATGCTCCGATGTTTCGTGATTATATTACCACTATTATTAAGTCAAAAACAAAAAGTAAAATGTTTGTAAATTTGGATAACATGCTAAATCAAACACCTAAAAATCTTTATGTAAATCATGAAAATCAAAAGTGATTTATTTTATACGATGATGCAAGTATTAAGTACGAGGTAGTTGAAGCAATTGAATTTTTAACTAAAAAAATGCACGAATTTGGTTTATTGAAATTTCAAATCGGATCTCAATTTTATGAAAAAGTTATTGAAGAAGAGATCCCTGATGTTGATTTAAATTTAGTATATCAAAAACTCAAAGAAGAACAAGTTAGAGTTGAAATCCCTGCACAAAATAGCAATAAACCGTTAATCAAAAGAAAATCAAAAGAGTATTATAAAACATCAATCAAGGATATTGATAATTTAGACCACAATAAAGAACAGCATTATATTAGTGTTGAAGGAATGATTTATAAAACCGATATATCTGATAATGCAAATTACAAAATTAATAAGTACTTTATAACAGATTTTTCAGATGCGTTGCAATGTATTCAATATCTAAACAATGATGCAGAACAAGTTGAAACCTTTAAAATAAATGATTTTGTCAAAATCAACGGGGTATTAATTTTCAAACAAGTTGGTGCTGAATACCGTCGAACATTAAGAATTTATTCAATTACAAAAATTAATAATCCTATTTCACTAAGAGTTGATGATAATGAAGAAAAAAGAATCGAATTAAATACAAAATCCAAGATGAATGCAATGGACAGTGTCTTTGATGCAGCTGATATAGTTAAAATTGCTAAACAAATGGGACATAAAGCAGTGGCTATTTTAGATTCAAATAGTGTGCAATCTTTCCCCAAATTTGTTGCTGAAGCAAAAAAAGCAGGAATAAAACCTATTTATGGAGCAAGTTTAGATTTAATAAATGAAAATAACCAAATAATATTAACAAAAGACTTTGATGCACATATCAAATTAGTTGAAAGTGAATATGTGATTTTCGATATTGAAACAACTTCACTTTCTCCCAAACTAGGTGAAATAATTGAATTTGGTGCTACTGTAGTTCAAAATGGTAAAAAAATAGGTAGTGAACAATTTTTTATCAAATGCAACAGTAAGCTCTCTGAATTTACTCAAAAACTTACCAATATAACTCAATCGATGCTGGATGATTATGGATTAGATTTGAAAGTAGGATTGCAAAAAATCTATAATTTATTAAATAACAAAATCGCTGTAGCACACAATGCTAATTTCGATATGCATTTTATCTTACAAAAATTTATCGATAATAATATGCAACTTCCTAATACAGTTTTTATCGATTCATTGATGATTTCTAGACTTTTATTTTCTGATAAAAACAAGCACTCATTAGGAGATTTTTGCAGTTATTTCAATGTTGAATACAACTCATCTGTAGCACACCGTGCTGACTATGATGCAGAAATACTTTCTCTTGCTTTTATTCAATCGCTTTTTAGTTTTCAACAACAACAAGTATTGACACTAGGTGATTTATATCATTATTTACCTAATCCTGAAGCATTTTATAAAAAAGTTCGTTCAAATTATCAATACAGCATCTTGGCTAAGAATCAGTTGGGATTAAAAGAACTTTTTCAGCTGGTTTCAATGACTCTAACACAAAGATTTTGAGGACAACCAAAACTTTTTTATAATGATTTACAGGGTAAAAAGAATATTCTAATAGGTTCTGGTGGACTAAAAGGTGAATTAATTAATGCACTAATATATTCATCAGATTTGAAAATAAATGAAGTTATAGATCGCTGTGACTATATCGAAATTCCGCATATTGATGCATTAAAACATTTATATATAAACACTGAATATACAAAAGAACAGATTGAAAATCTTTTGAAACAAGTTATCAAATTAGCACTTTCAAAAAACAAAATTGTTGTAGCGATCGGGGATTGTCGTTATGAAAATCCTAATGATCAAATTTTTTATAAGAGTCTTGTTTATGCAAAAGGCCTAGGTGGAAGTCGTCATTTTTTACTTAAAACCAAAAATAGCAAAGAAGAACGTAGCAAAGATAATGAAGATGATAATCAAAAAGACATAATAAAACGAATTGATTTTACTGTTATCCCCGATTTATATTATTTAAATACCAAACAAATGCTTGAAGGCTTTAGTTATTTAAATTTTGAATTAGCTAAGCTAATTGTAATTGATAACAGCCATAAAATTTCACAGATGATTGATGATGACATCGTTGTTATTAAAGATAAATTGTATACACCTACAGTTGAAAACTCAAAAGAAAAACTTAAGAATTTAGTTTATCAGACTGCAAAAGATAAATATGGAGAAAATTTACCACAAATTATTTCAGAACGCATCAAAAGTGAATTAGATCCCATTTTAAAATATGACTTTGATGTGATCTACTGAATTTCACATCTTTTGGTTAAAAAATCACTTGATAACGGGTATTTAGTAGGAAGTCGTGGTAGTGTCGGTTCTTCTTTAGTTGCAACTTTAGCGGGTATTACCGAAGTAAATCCTCTTCCACCACATTATATTTGTGATAAATGCAAGCATTTTGAATTAGTTGAAAATCCACCTACCACATCCGGCTTTGATTTAGATGATAAAAATTGTCCTATATGTGCAACTATTATGGATAAAGATGGCAATTCAATTCCGTTTGAAACTTTTTTAGGTTTTAATGCCGATAAAGTTCCTGATATTGATTTAAACTTCTCAGGTGATTATCAAAAAAATATTCATGATGAAATCAAACATATCTTTGGTCAAGATAAAACTTTTCGTGCTGGGACAATCTCAACAATACAAGGACGTACAGGTTTCGGTTATATAAAAAATATGGCTGAAGAATTTAATATTCCATACTCAAACGATTTTATTGACTTTTTATCAACTAAATTAGAAGGTGTCAAGCGCACAACTGGACAGCATCCGGGTGGAATCATTATCATACCAAATCAATTTAGTGTTGAAGACTTCACCCCGATTAATTTCCCTGCTGATGATATTAAATTAGATTGAAAAACTACACATTTAGATTATCGTGCAATTCATGATAATGTTATAAAATTTGACATTTTAGGACATGTTGATCCTACAGCAATTAAAATGTTAGAGACTTTAACAGGTTTAAATGTCAAAACTGACATTCCTAAAAAAGATGCAAAAGTGATGTCGCTTTTTTATTCAACAAAAGCTATGAACATCAAACCAGATGACATCGGTAATGAAACAACTGGAGCATTAGGATTACCAGAATTTGGTACACAATTTGTTCGTAAAATGCTTGCTGAAGCACAACCTAAATCATTTGCTGATTTAATTTCGCTTTCTGGCCTTTCACACGGAACCGATGTATGAAAAGGTAATGCACAGGATTTAGTTAAAGAACACGGTATGTCATTGAACGAAGTTATCTCCTGTCGCGATGATATTATGAATTTTCTTATCTCGCTTGGTGTTGATCCACTTTATTCATTCAACATTATGGAAAAAGTGCGTAAAGGGAAAGGATTAACACCTGAAGAAGAAAATGAATTACGAACACATAATGTACCTGAATGAGCAATAAAAAGTATGAAATTAATTAAATATATGTTTCCAAAAGCACATGCTACTGCTTATGTTTTAATGGCATGACGTGTTGCTTGGTTTAAATTATATAAACCGTTAGAGTATTATGCAACTTATTTTAGTACTCGTGTTGAAGAATTTGACTTAGATACCTTAGTAGAAGATATTGGGATGCATAAAATAAATGAAAAAATTCGTGAATTAAATGCATTGGTAAATCCTAAAGTGAATGACAAACAACTTCTAACTACCTTAGAAATAGCACGTGAATGCTATGCTCGTGGATTTAGCATCAGTAATATAAATTTAGAAATTTCAAAAGTTAAGGAATGAGTTATTGATTATGAAAATAACTGTCTAATACCTCCATTTACAACTATTAAGAGTTTAGGTATTGCTGCTGCCGAAAAACTTGTTGCTGCCCGTTCTGAAATGAAATTTAAATCACGTGAAGACTTTAAAACACGAAGTGGAATCAATCAAACTTTGTATAAAAGGTTATTAGAACTTAAAATACTAGATCACTTGCAGGAAAATGATCAAATGACTTTATTTTAATCTAACAAAACATGTATTTTGTTCATACAGGTTTTTGTAAAATGAATAATAAAATCTGTAGAATTTGCTAATATTTTTGTATACTTAAAATAACATGTAAAGAGGTTATTATGAAAAATAAAAAATATAAACGCATCATTTCCAAATTATTTATTTCTTCTGCTATTTTACTTCCTACAATTGCATCAGCTTGTACATCAAATGATAATGGCAATTATGGTTCAAAAAAACCAAAAAATAATCCTAAAAATGATGAAAATAAAAACACTTTAAAAGTAAATAATATAACAGTTGATAATGTAACTGATAATTCTGCTGCTATTGAACTTTATTTTAGTGCGACATTGCATAAAAATGATCAATTAAAAATTGCTCTTATGGATTTGAAGACTTCTATAATAAGAAATATAGTGCAAAATGTGAATATAAACAGTAATCGTGTAAGAGTAAGTATCGATGGATTAAGTCCTAATACAACTTATAAAATAGATAATTTGTTGCAAAATAATAATAAGATTGGTTTTTTAAATACAGTTGATAATCGCTCTTTATCATTTACAACTTTAAATCAAGAATCAAATGGTAGCAAAGATGAAAATGGTAACAACCAACAAGGAAAAAATGGTGATGGAGATGATAAAAAAGGATCAGAAAATCCACAAAATCCACATTCTGGCAATATGCCTGATAAAGAACACGAAGAAAGCAAAGAACAAAATCCTGGTTCTGAAAATCAAAATCCAAATAATCACCAAAAAATTGATATTAATGCAACTGTTAGCAGTGTTAGCTACCAAAATCAATTCAATGTTTTGCTAAAACTTGATTCAGATCAAGATTTAGCAAATAAATTTGCACTAATTACAGTAAATCCAATAGACAGTAATAATCAAGTTATTAACCAAGATATTACATCAAATATTGTTACTATAAATGATAAAAATCTTTCATTTAGTTTTAATAATCTTGATTTTAATAGTAAATATCGCATTAAATCAATAGATTTCTTTGAACAAGGAAGCGAAAATCAACTTTCTAAGCTTGATAACATTTCAATTAATAATTATCCAGAATTTAATACACCTTCATTAAATATAAATGTAACTTTTAATGATAATCTAAGTCAAAATCAAGATAGTTATGTGTTAGGTTTTAATACAAATTCTGATTTTAATGGTTATATAGAGTTAAAAGTGGTAAAATCAAGCGATCAAAATCAAGAATATAGATCACTTAGATCGAGTTTGAAACATAAACAAATCAGTTTTTTAAACCTAGATCCGAACACAACATATATTATTAAAGGTGTAAGTCTTTATTCTGATGCAGGTAGTTCAAATCCATTAAATGTAAACATGACTTTCCAAAATAATAAAACTTTTACAACACCAAATCAAAAAATACAATCGAATGCTTTATTAGAACCTAAATATAGTGCAATTAAACAAAATAACATTCCTGTTGTTTATGATTTACAAAATACAGCAACTAGCAAAACAAGTGATCAATTAACTTTGGACAGTATTAAATCAAACAACACAAATCATAGTGATTATTTTACTCAAAAAGAAACAAGCGAAAACAAGCAAAATAATAGTACATTTGCTCAATTAAAAAGTTATATATATGATTCTACACATCAAAAATACAGATTAAATTTTTTAGTTCCTAACTCTTTTGCAAAAGCATACACACTAAAAATTCGTAAGAATAATGTCGAAGAAAGTATATCAGCAACCTCAATGAAATATGATCATTATCTATATGAAATACCATATGATCACTCTGCGACAATTGACTTAATTGGATTGATAGATGACAACAATCAAAGTATTAAAACATTCAATAGTAGTTTTGGAATCCATCCATATACATTTAATTTTGATACTACTGTTGATGCAAACATCAGAAGCATTTCAATACAACCTAAAACAGGTAATAACATCGATGTATTTGTTAAAGTTCGGAAGAAGACTTATCCAGATCGTTTAGCATATCTAAATAATACAAAATTAAAGGTATGACGCAATAATAACATCGTTGAAGTAACTGCTACTAGAAGAATTGATGATTATCATGCAACCATTTTAGCTGGTGATCAAATTGTATCATTTGTTTATAATACTAGCACCACCACACAAATACATGATTTACCATTAACTGAAATTAATTTTGATTCAAGTAAAAATACATATGATATTAATTCAATAACAGTTGATCAAAATGCTCAAAAAGTGAATGTTACATTAAATTCTAATGTTACAAATGCTAATAATCTAAGTTTTATAGTTAAAGGAATTGATCACAATATTCCATTTATTCGAACTATAACCCCAACAATTAATAATAATATTGCAAGTTTTGATATAAATCAACTTTCAAATGCAAATATTTCATATGTTATAACTAATATTTTATTAAATGATGGATTTATTGATTTAAGTGAAGATAAAAAATACCAATTTAATATAACAACAATTGAAAATAATAATTTAAGTGATTTTAATTATTATATGGATCAAAATACTAAAAAAGTTTATGCCTCTGCTTTCTTTAATTTTAATTCACATAACTTAAAATACCTAAAAAATATGTACTTTGATTTTATGTTTGAAAAAGAAACACAAAACTATGATAATCAATTAGTATTAGGATTTGAACCCACAAAGCACATAATGGTAAGATTTGATGATTTATGAAAATTTGAACTACCTAATTTTAATGAATATATTAAATATACACTAAAAAAAGTCCGGATCGTAAAACCTGTTACCTATAAACAATTAGCTACTATTGATGTTGCTGCAAACCTACAAAAAACACTGGCATATCATTTTAATTATGCAAGTGTTGATCAAAATAATTTCTCTGCAAACGGAATTGAACGCAGAACCACAAATGATTTTAGTCGCTATGATTTAAGAAAAAAATGACTAGCAAATGACGCAAACGATACTGTTGATTTTAGTTTATATAATCTATGATCTGTTTCAGAATATTTATCCGATTATACATTCATCAAGGATCGTGAATTTTTAAATCAAGCATATCCAAACCCGATTGTATATAAATTTAACAAAAATTCAGAAACCAAAAAAATTCAACTTTTTGGTCCAAGAGAACAAGTTAAAGCAAAATTATTTAACATTGATAATTCAAACAAAACCACTTCATTAACTAAGAAATTATCTAATTTTAAAAACCTTGATCAAATTCCTGAAAATGAATCATTAATGATGTTTGATTTTGAATTTGAATTACATGATCGCACAAATTATGACTTATACTATGCTTACACAATAAATTCAACAGTTCGTTTACCTTTTAATTTAACCAAACTCAAGCAAACTGGTAAATTAGAGAACTTAAACTTTTATTTTTATCAAATTTTTACTTCACAAGCTGTTCAAGAACACAACTATAATAAAATAAATGCAAAATTTAGTTTTAATTTATATTATGATAGTTCTAACAATACTATTACCTTAAAAGTAATTTCTAAGGATAAAGATTATAATTTTACCCAAGATATAGCCACACATAATATAGGTTTAGAAAAAAATGTTTTCATCGGGCCTGCTAGAATCGCTGTAATTCATACAAATGAAAATGTTAAAATCGAATACAACTCAGATAAAGTTGATGCATTATCAAACTTTAATCCAAAAATATCATACCTAAATGAAAATATAAATAAAAACTATGATTTTAGCTTTTCTCCAGGTATGTCAGTTGATGATATAAAAACTTGACAATCAAAACGTTTATTTAAAGAAGATAAATCAGATGCTGCTGACTTAATGCGACAACGTGCATTTAGAATCAGTGTAGGAACTTGAAACTTAATTGGTAAGGTTAAACCAGATGATGATAATGATTATCGCTTCTATGTAATGACTAACCACCATGTTGCTGTGCATGTTCCAGTTCCAAATACTCATACAAGTTTTTACATTCCAACTTTATTAGATCGTCCTGCTGCAGGAACATACCAAACTGGTCCTAGTGTACAAGATGGAAAATTGACTAAAATTTATGCGTTTGAAAATTATAAATATAATTATCAACTGATCAAAGATTACTATAATATCTGAAGTTTCATTGATAACGAAGGAAGATATCAAAAAGATAACAAAGCAGCAAATCAAGACTTAGTAATTGCAACAATTGATTTAAGATCTATTTTTGAGCAATATCAAGGAGTAGATTTATCAAAAATTCAAATGGATGCACAAACAAAAGAATCAATTAAATACATTTTAAACTGAAAAAACTTGGCACCTACAAAACTCAGTAATGAGGTTAAATACTTACAAGATTTCGATGCATTAAATTGATATGTTGCTTCCTTTCCTGGTGAAAGAACGATTGGTCCTGAAACGGTTAAATCAATCCGTTATCGAGAATACTTATTAATGTATATGCCATACTTTATGAATGATTTTGATTATGAAGAAACAAGATATAAATCAACCAAGATATCATTCAACCGTGAAGGGATTGATTTAGCCGGTGGTGCATCAGGTAGTGGTGTATACGATGAAAAAGGTAATGTAGTAGGTCTGATAACCGAAGGATGAAATTCATTTGATGGAGCTATTTCGGCACACTTATTCGCTGGACAAGTACGCAATGTTTTCGGTTCAAAAGACAATAAAATTAATCAAGATTCATTTTATGAATATATCAAACACAATAGTTTCTTATATCCTAAAAAATATACAGATATTTATTGAGATGATGACATAACAATCAAAAATAATCAAAAGACTAACTAGGAAGGTATAATGCAAAAAACTCTAAAAGAACTTGAAAACAAAGTTGTTTTATCAAAATTAAAAGGTGCAATTCTTTGTAAATTATTTGATTTTAAAGGAATGACATATTTTTTACTGGCTTATGAACGTAATAAAACTAGAAGAAGTATTAGGGATTTTGAAAATGAATATGATATTTTCTTAAATAATTCACTAGATTTTATTCCTGTTTATATTAATGTATCCACATTATATAGAATTGATAAAAAACTCTTTCAAACATCGTTTGTTAAAAATAAAAAAATTATCTTAGATAAAAACACCATTGATGTTTTTGCACATGAACATTTATTAAGTTCGGTATTAGATTTTACAAAATATGACACCGAATATAGAGGTTTAATTGAAATAACATCAGAAAATAATTCAACAAACTTTAATATCCTTTATTTAGGTAATGAAATAAAATTTTACTTTTACATCATAACTAATATAACTGAAATGGAATCAGAATATAATGATGAAATCGCAGAGATATCCAAATCATCTGATGATCCAAACAATAATGCAGCAAAAAAAGAATGAGAAGCAATCAATAGAAAGATTAATATAATCCATAAAGATATTTCATGAGAAATTAGTGATATTGAAGAACATAAAGAATTATCATACGAAATAACAAGAAGGTTTAAGAAGTTTGTAGAAGAAAATAACTTTGAACCCTATGCATATAGTCTTAATCAATTACATCTTATTTATGAAGGCTTATCTGATGGATTAAATGTAAAGGAATATTTAGACCCTAATTTAGAGCCTGCTGAGATGAGTTGAATTATGAAATCCTTGAGATCAAAAGATGAAATAGAGGAAAAACCTGATGAATCAATTTCTGATGGTGATAATATTTTTTTCTCATCAAGAATCATGAAACCATTAACCATAAAAAGTAAAATTAAAAAATAATTTAAATTTGTTTAAATACTATATATAGATAAAAAAGTCGTATTTATAAATATTTTATAAATATTACACAAAATAATGTTAATAAAATTTATTTTTGTGAAAATTAAAAAATGAAAAAAATAGCAATTTTTACCTTAATTATTGCTATTTTTTTAATCTTTTTAGTTTACTTGTATAATTTTGTGCTATTATTTTCATAACTTACTTTTTCATACAAAGTATATGCTTTACCAATAAAACATATAACTAAGGAAATTATGACAGCAAAACAGTTATTATCAACTTATTGAAACAAAAGTGCTTTTCTATTTGAGTTTTTCGCTTCTTTTACACTTGTATTTTTTATTTTGTTATGACTTTTAATAAAATATATGCATAAACCCAAAAACGAAAAGCTTTTTAATACCATCGGATTCACATTAGCTACTTTTTTAGCATTTATCATACCATGAGCTTTATCATACTTCACCGCAAATGTTCCTGCATTTCCACAGCTAAATCCATTAAGTGTGATTTTACAAACTAGATTGCAAGGATTTAGCATTTCTACAGGTGAGGCAGGGACATTAGATAAAGGTGTTTACTATTTAATAGGCGGGCAATTTTCAGGTGCTTTTGGTGGATTAATTGTTTTTGCTGGAATATTTTTCTTAGTAAAAAATTCATTATCTAAAAGTAAGGAATATAAAGAAATTTTTCAAACTTTACAAATTTGAGATTTATTAAAAGTAAGACATCCATATAATGAAAGTTGATGAAAATATATTATCAAAGAATTTATTTTTATTACAACTTTTGTTATTATCGTTCCAATGTTAGGTTATATCAACGACACAAATTATGGAACAAACCCTTACTTCAAACTTTTTATAACATTAATAGTTGTTTGAATCTTTTTATTTATTTCAAGTTTTTTTGGTTTCTTTGCCTTTGATATAGTTTTTAATGTGATTGCTTATTTATTAATAGTTATTGAAATTTTATATCATCTAAAAAGTATCAAATCAAATGATCAAAAAACAAAACAAATAAAACAATTAATGTTATTAGAGACTATAAAAATCACCACAACACTTTTATTTACTGTTATTATCCCACTCATTTACGGAATTGTTGCAGTTGAAATAGGCAAAAGTGTTCCAATGAAACTTAATTTCTAATCTATAAGAAAGGCTCTATGTTTAAAAAATTTAAAAAATTATTTTTGTCTTTATCCCCTATTGTAATTGCTCCAGTTGCAATCGCTTGTTCACACCAAGCGACCGTTAAAAAGGAAGTTGACCCAAAACAACAAAAAAGAGATGAAATTACAAAAGCACTTGCTTCTGATAAACTTACACCTGAACAAAAACAGGATTTCCAAAACAGAATCGGACAAGCAAACACCCTTGAAGATCTTAGTGCAATTTTTTCTGATATTAATGCAGTAATTCAAAAAGCAGCAAATACACAACAAAAAACCAATCCTGAACCAAAACCAGGTACACCACTAGACCCACAGCAAGTTGAACTTAAAGCACTTCGTGCCAAAGGAAATGCAGATAATAAAACAAAACTGACTAATGAAACATTATTTTTAAGAAGAATTAGTGATTATTTTAAATATAACGATGTTTCTTCACAAGTATTACAATTTAAAGCTAATACTAATGCATCAAATATAACTTTTAAAAACCTAAGTAATAACAACTATATAACTGATTACCTCGATTTTAACGATGCTGCATTTACACAAATATTAAAAGACAAAAAACTAGTAACTGATGAACAAGCTGCTAAGTTATCATATGAATATGACTATCACAACATTCGCCAAGATATCAATAATAATAATGACATCATAATTCCAATGAAAATTCTTATCCCTGTTGAAGCAACAGGAAAGAATTTAAATTTAAAGGCTGAAACCAAAGTTAATTTTGTTCTTAAAGGAATAAAATTATCAACAAGTGATGAAAAAAATTACAAAGATGTAAATGATTTATCTAAAAAGTTGCAAAATTTAACACAAGGTGATGCAATTAAAATATCTATTAAAGATAAATCTGATCCTGCTTTTGCTAAAATTCAAGCATTAATCGATGATAAATCAAATGCTATTTATAGTTTTGATGATTTAAATCGTAAACAACTTGCATCGATGTTTAATTTAACATATCCAGATTTTTCTAATTTACTTAGTCCATATAAAAATAAACAAATTATTAAAATTTTTATTGATGATGTTAATTTTACTCACTCACCGAAAATCGATCAGTTAACTGTTAAAATCAGAATTGCAAATGGTTATGATAATACCCAAAAAGGATATGAAAAATTTCCTTTTGCAAATGTAGGATTTAACAAAATAATTAACCTTACATTTGATAAAGACAACACAGTATTACGTGATGAAAAAATTCGGGCAAACTTATTAGCAAAACCCGCAAACTGAAATATTTATAACCAAAACTTTGAAGAACAAGGATTCAAAGACAATGTTTCAGATATTACCATTTTACCAATAAACTATGATTTTAAATACCTTAAAGACTCATTTAAATCAACTGATTATCGCAATGGATATTTAACTTTTACTGCTATATATGATGGTAAAATCGTAAAACTACAAAAACATATTGGAGTAGGTAAATTTGCTGAAATCTTTGATAGCAACTTTATGCAAGCAAATCCACATGCATATAACTTCCATGCTGGACATCTTACATATTCTGATTTATCAAGAGTTAATCAGTCAATTTATAACGATTATGGAAGCAACTTATTTTCAGGAGGTTATGATTCAACTCGTTCATTTTATTTAGATGATGTTAAAACCCCGATCGCTATCCATGTTGGTGAAGACTATTTAGCCAAAGAACACACCCCAGTTATCGCTCCTTATGATGGTGAAGTTGTCGCAGTATATAATGCACACCTTTCAAATGCACAAATCAAAACAGGACAAGGTGTAGGAACTGTAATGCTCACAAGAGTTAAATTAACAAAACTTAACCTTTCACCTAAAATTCTACAAGAATACTTCGGAACTTATGATACAAACGATGATCGTTGAGTATACATCGGATTTATCCACTTAGATGCTAACTTGACAATGAACAATAAAACCTTTAATTGATCACCTAAAACAATCACAATTGGAAAAGACAAGTCAGTTCGTGTATATGATATTTTAGATAATGTTTCTCCGGCACACCCACAACCTTTTAAAAAAGGGGATACACTTGCTTATTTAGGAACATCAGCAACTAACGGAGGTTGAATGCCACATGTGCATGTAACTACTTATGCAAATAATACATTATTGACAAACGACAACGACTTTCAAAAAGCATTAACATCCGCAAACCTTTATGGTGAACGTGTTGAAAAATATAACCCACAAGATCCTAAAGTTAATCCATTTACTGCTCGTGTTGATGGGATATATATTGCAAGAAACACTGACATAGAAGCGGGTAAAAAACCAATTTTTAAAGTTGATCCTATCACAGGGACACCAACAAAAGATACTGTTCCAAGCGAATTATTAAGATGAGTGTCAAATCCAATCCAAGGTTTTGAAATTCGTAGATCGGTTTTTGATCCTAACATCTTATTTAAAATCAGAGGCCCACAAAGTTATAGATTTGATATCGAAGACTTCTTTAGAATTAGTGATAATAAATAATTTTATAAAATCTCCTTTTTCAAATGGAGATTTTAATAATAAACTTTTTTGAATAATTATCCAGTTTTATTATCAAATGATTAAAAATATGATGTAAAAAACTTTTATAATTTTAACATCAATAAAAATAATATAAAATAAATATATGAAACGCTTTTTTGATACGGTGAAAAATACAGTCAAAGGTAAAAATTGAAAAGAAATTAGTTTGTTTAAAAAATGAACCATTAAAAATATGGTGATGGTTGCTATTTTAATTGCAATTTCTGTTAGTTTTACCATCGTTGTGGCTCAAATTTTACCCGTTGTCAATTTACCTACATATAAATTTTCATTTATCGGATTACCTGTAAAAATAGCAGGTTTTATCTTTGGACCAGTTGTAGGGGTCTTTGTTGGAATCATAAGTGATTTGTTATCTTTATTATTTATTCCACCTGCTGGTTATAATCCAATGTATACAGTTGCTACTGCATTAAATGGTTTTGTTTCCGGACTACTTGGGATATATTTTAATCAAATTCTTAAAACTGCATTTAGCAAGGAGTTTAGACTACAAAGAATAGGACAAAAATTAAGTATTCTTGCGATGGAGTATTTACAATTTAAAGCAAATGGTGAAATAAAAAAAGCCGAAAAATCAGCAATGAAAATGATAAAATTGAACAATAAAAAGAAATATATTGATCAACTTGCTTCAGATAATTATCTAAAAAATATCTATTTAATCACTGCAATTGTCCTGCTTTTAGTAGTAATCGCTTCGGTTGCTTGGTTTATTTCAGCCGCTTCACCTGAGGCAATTGAAAAAGGTATAATTAAAAACCGTTGAGTTTTATTAGGATTAATGAGTACAGGAACATCATTAATGATTTTCTTTGTGTTATTCGGAAGATTTTTCTTTAAAACTGAAACATTTTTATCTTTGGTTCCTATTGTAGTTTTTTGTGCATTTCTGGAGCTTGTAAATGTTCCTGTTTTAGCGTATGCAGACTTGATTTCATTAGGTAATGGGGAACAAAAAGATATTTTCTTTTGAATCACTCAACACATTCTTACAGGGCCTGTAAAAATATGATTTAATACCTTAGTTATTTATTATACATATGGGATTATTTCAAAATTAATTAATAAAAACAGTAATTTATCATATCGTTAGGAGAATATATGAGCAATGATGCAAAGTTTTTGTTCGTGCTTAAAAATTTATTTGAAGACTTTCAAAAAGGTTTTTTTACATCTAAAAAAAATAACAAACTCAGTATCAGCATTCCAAAACTTTTAATTAGCTCCTATACATCTCTTTTTTTTATTCCTGCTGTTAATACTAATTTAACATTTGAGACCCTATGAGATGTTATTAAAACAAACAAGTCAGTTGTTTTAGGTTTTCATGATCAAAATCAACAAAATTTTAATTTAATCACAAATAAAAAGAAAATATTAAACAAAATATCTTTTTTTGATGTATCAAAAATAAGTAATAACAAGGACTTAAGCATCCCATTCAACGAGATTTGAAAAGCCTGCATAGATTCTGAATATAAATATGATTGATATTTACAAAAAATCACAAACATCACTAATCAAAATACTTTTATTTTAAAAAATCTCTTCTTTAAAAGAATTACAGAATTTATCCCTTTAATTATTAACATTAACCAAGAATACAAGAGAGAGAAAGATACCTTAGATAAAAAAATTAGTGCTTTACAAAGTAGTAAATTGCTTTTAAATAAAGAATTAGAAGAAATAATTTATAAATATCGCTACAACCTGTATGAGTATCAAAATATGCTTTTTAAATACTTTGTGGACTTTTTGAAAGAACTAAAATCCGATATCGAAAGTGTTTTTTCAACCTTTGAAAATTCTAATTTTATCTTGCAAAAAGAAAAAATTAGTGAACTAAAAAAAAGATACGAATATTTACAAAAAATAAATAATACATCAATTACAAAAGTTTCAGGTGAAATTAAAAAACGAGATTTAAAAACTGAAATAAATTATTATTATAAGTTTTTAAAAACAACAAAAACCACTTCTAAAACGTTTATCAACCAGCAAATTTATAATTTAAATAAGGAAATATCACTTTTAAAATATAAATTTAAATATGCAAATATACAACACTCAGATTTTGTTGAATTATATAAAGATTACTGTGCAAAAAGAAAGTTATTATTTATTTGAAAAAAAAATAAGAAAAATCTATATTATTTAAATAATGAAGAATTAAAACTTCTTTATAACGATGTAACAAATAAAATAGATTTTTTTATTCATAATAGATATAAAACCAAAGAAAAAGATCATTCATTAATAAAAGAACAACTAAAAAATTATATTGAATATGAATTAGAAATCAATGTTGATCATTACACTTTGCTTTCAAAACAGCATTATCAAAAGATTATTAATAAAATCAACGATGTCAAGTCAAAAATTCGTAAATTTGATAATACCAATTACAAACAAATTCACAACCACAAATTTTTAGTTGAAATGAAAAATCTAAATCAACAGTTACAGTTAGCATCGGCCGAATTAGATTGAAGTAATTATGTTGAAAACAAAATTTTTGATAACTTATTAACTCACAAAAATAACAAAATTAATCAGTTTTCAATAAATTTAAAAAATGTAATTAAGTCATTTAACACATCATTTAAAAAGGTTTCCTATTTATTTAATTCAATTACAGATAAAGATGAAAATTCAACTAATATTTTCGAAAACCTTAGCTCCTTTTATAATTCACTTATTAAAAAACCGTGGATGATTAATCTTTTAGAACATATTAGTGAGTATTGCAGTAACAAAAAACCTTTATCAAAAACATTGTTAAACGAAATTATTGCGATGTTAAAATTTGTTTCATTACTTGAAAATATATCAATTTCGCAAAAGAACTTTTTAATCCCTTTTAAATACTTAAAAAACATTGATAAAATTAAAATTAAACTTATCAAATATTGAGTTGATGACAGTAAATTATTAATCATTAAAGATTTAAAAAATGATATTCCATATGATCATAAAAATGAGTTCATTCGTGTTTTAAATGTCTTTTCACAAAAATATAAGATTCCATATATTTATACAACCGATGATTTTAATATCTTGAAAAACGAATTTGATGAAATTTTTCTTTTCAATGATCGCAAACTTGTTGAATCAGGCGATTATAGTCAAGTTATTTCAAAGCCCTTTACAAAATTTGCTAACGAACTTATTAATGAACACAAAATAATGGACGAGGAGCCTACTGATGCATTTTTTATCAATGAATATATAATAAACTTACATACAAATATTAATCATCAAGTCTATACTAATTTAAAAACATACAAACAACATGGAAAAGAAGAGATAAATCAAAATTTTGATACCATAATTATTGATAAAACCCAAAATTCTGAGCAATATACCTTAACTTCTGTTTTTAATGAAATAGAATTTGATTTATCAAGCAATAGCGAGAATAATGATAAAGAAAATGCTTTTTTAGATTACGATGAATGAAATAATCAGATATATATTATTTCAAGTAATGATTTAGATAATTTTTAAAATTTTGTATAATATTTGCAAGGGCAGAGGTACTTGCAAGTTTTTGTAGGTTGAGAAACACTCTTAAGAGCCGATCTAGGTAATGCTAGCGTGGTGAGTCTTTCTTAAAAATTTTTCTGTCCTATATTAAGATAGGAGAAAAATGAAATTCAAAAAATTATTTAGTTTAGGAATTCTTACATCAACTGCATCAATATCAGTTGCAGTTTCTTGTGGAACTTCTACTAAAGCAGATAAACAAGAAAACCAAAGTGTAAAATTAAGTTTAGGAACCCCTGAACAATATGCACTTGGAAATTTAACACTTGACCAATACAAAAGTAAATTAGAAAATTCATTAAACGATGAACTCAAAGCTTTAAAATCAAATGTTAAAGTTGAAGTAATCTTCCGAGGACAAGAAGATTACAAAGCTACTTTCGATGATTTAACCAAAGGTACATCTGATTTTGCTTTTATTTCAGCTGGTTATCTACAATCGAATAAAGCAAAAGTCGGAGAACTTGGTTTTAAACTAGGCATCCAGACACTAACTCGTCAATTTAATGGTGATATTACATATGATTTCACTACCAAGGCACACGGACATTATACCGATGGACTCGATGATGATGATTTAAGAAAAATTGCAAAAAATGAAGATACACTTTTTCATGCTAAACCAAGATCTCAATGAGATGACAAAAATAATGGTTACAATTGAGATGGACAAATTTATCAATCATTATATAATGCTAAAACAGATTTAGTCCCTTACCAAAGAGGTTCAATAGTATTGATAGGAACTGATGATATTCGTTCTAGAATCAAGCAAGCTTGAAATAGCAAAAATTGAAATGAATTTATCAAATATGGTATTGTCACCGGTAAAAACACATCTGGTGGTAAATACTTATTACAACAAGCACTACTTAAAAAACACTTTGGAGCAAGTTTTAAACCACTAGCAACAGTTGCATCCGAAACACCAGACAACATCTTAATTGGGGGTAAAATCAAAGAAATGAACAACCCTAACGAAGCAAAAAAACACATCTTTTTTGATGATGAAACATCGTGAGCATGAACCAAATATAAACCACATGATGCATATGAAATTAATCAAAGCACTAGACCGAATGAAAAACTTGAAGAATTTATTGTCACAGAGGTTTTACCATATAATGTAGGAGTTTTTGGACCTAATGTAAGTTCAGATGCAATTAATCAAGTTACAGCTGCATTTGTAAACTTATACAAAAATGATAAAGATATTTTTGGTCCAACCGTTGGATTCAATGGATATCGTAAAATTGATAATCCTGATGTTGAGTTTTGACCAATTGTTGATAACATCTTAGGTTAAAATGATTCGTTTTAAAAATGTTGATTTAAAATATACCGATAAAATTATCTTAAAAAATGTCAATTTAGACATCACGACCAATTGCATTGTTGGTTTAATCGGAAAAAGCGGAACTGGTAAGAGTACAATTTTAAAATCCTTTTTTGATTTTGAATTAATTACTTCAGGTTATTATTTATACAATGGCGCTAAAATACCTAAAAACAAGTTAAAAAAGTATAAAAACGACATAATCTATATTGCTCCTGATGATAATTTAATAACTTCTTTAGATTTTTATAAAAATTTACAACATTTTTACAAAAAATACAAAAATCCTTTATTTAAATGACTTAGAATTTTCACCAAGCAGCAAAAAGAAGAAATTTTTCAACTTTGCAATCATTTTGGAATGTCAGAATTTATTTTTAAACCAATAGAACAGCTTTCTGCTGGGCAAAAACAACGTTTTGCTATCATCTTAAATCTCCTTAACGACACTAAAATCCTCCTATGTGATGAGTTAACTAGTAATTTAGACATCACTAATGCCAAACTAGTTTTTGACTACCTGCAAAGTATTAAAAAAAATAAATATATTATTATTGCACTGCATAACCTTTCTGATGCAGTTAAATATATTGACAAAATCATTGCAATTAAAAATCAAGAAATTCAAAAAATATATTATAAAGGTGAATATGATCCTGATGAGCTAAGGAAATATTTTGACTAAAAAGAAATTTTTAGTTAAAGTTTGACAAAAAACTTTAACTAAATGAACCCTATTAATAACCTCCTTAATTATTTTATTTATATTTATATATCAACTTAACATCAAACCATCAAAAATTGGTTTAAAGCTTTTTTGGGTTAATTTAAAAAATCTCTTTGAATTCCGTTCTAATTCACCTGATTTTATTAATGAAAATTTATGAATTTTAAATATTAAATATATGTGAATTACCATTAAATCTGTTTTTAGTGGAACCTTTGTCGGACTTTTTCTTGCTTTTATAACTGCTTATTTTAGTTCATTAAATTTATGAAGAAAAAACTGATGAACATGAATTGTGCGAATTGCTATTATCTTATTACGTTCAATGCCGATTTTGGTGCCAATAATGATATTCGGATCATCTTATCAAAAAGATATGATTGCGTTTATGATTTTTTGATACACAACATGATTATGATTGCATCGATATTTTTGTGATATCTTTGAATCAAGTAATACCAAAAAGTTCTGACAAGATATTAATTTAGGAATGCCACGTTATAAAAGTTTTTATATCAATATTGTTTTATCAAACAAAAACAAATTTATAATGAACTCCTTATTAGCAATCGAATCTAATATCCGTTGAAATTCTATTTTAGGTTCAGTCGGGATCTATGGAATCGGATTTGTATTCAATTTTTTCAAGGAAAAAATTGAATATTTAGGAATAAGTATCCTTTTTGTTGTTATTTTAGTCGGTTTTTTTGAGGGGATTTTAATTTTATTTAATAAATTTTTATTTGTTTCACCTAAAATTAAAAATCCATCAGAAAAAACCCCATATTCATTAGCATATAATTATAAAAAAATCCTTAAATATCTTATTTTTGCAGTTTTTTTCGCTATTATAATAACAAGTTTTGTAGATTTATCACAAACAAAAGTTAATATAGAGTTTTTAAAATTGTGATTTAACAACTTGTTTATTTTTGATTTTTCAGAAGTTACTATAGATCCAAATATATATAATTCTTACTGAAGTATCTTCAAACAGACCTATATAGCGATTTATTTAGCATTCTTGCTGGCTATTTTATATGCAATCTTGATGAGTGAAAAATTATTTAAACCGATTCAAACATACTTTTTTAAATTATTTATAGTGCTATTAAAATCAATCCCTGTTTTAATCTTTTTTATATTATTTAATTCAATCTTTTACTTTGAAACTGCAATTATTTTAGCCGTTATCATCATCGCATTTAGAGCTATGAGCAAGCAGTTTTCAGAAGTTATTAATCGAATCGATGAAAGTAAAGTTAAACATTGAAGAAAACTAGGTTATAGCAGATGATTTATTTATAAAAACATCTTGCTTCCTATGTATAAAAAGGCTATTATTTCCTTACTGCTCTTTGAGAGCGAAGGAACTTATCGAAATTTCATAACATATGGGGTGTTTTCTAACATTATAATTTACACATATATAAGTCGTTATGAAGAAAAACAAGAATTTGGAAAAATTATCCCTGCTTTTTTACCGGCTTTCTTTATTTATGTACTACTTGAATTATTATTTTTACTTTATAAAACATTTTTACTGCACAAATTATGAAAATGATTATGCGAACTTGTTATAAACATCTATAAAAAGTTGTGTAAAAGATTTAAAAAGCAAGTTCAAACTTATTAATAAACTAAATCAAAAGACAATTTATTTTAAAATTAAGATTTTACTTTTAAAATAAATAAAAAATTAACTACTTTAAGATAATTACAAAGCATCTAAAAAATAAAAATCAACAACTTTTTCTCTAAAAAGTCCAACTATTTTAAGACTTTTTGGAGATTTTTTTCTAAAATATTTGCATACTCTTTACTTTATTTTATGGTATAATTTATTTCACTTTTTATGTTTTTATGATAATACCACAAAAATGAAATTCATAAAAAAGAAAATTGCAATTTTCGAAAGGGTTAAAATGGAACAAAAAAAATATCGAATTCGTAAATTTGGTCCAAAAACTGAACGTAGAGATTATTCTATCACCAAACAATCTCTACCTCTTTTTGATATTCTTCAAACAAGCAAAGAATCTTTTGCAGAATTTATGAAGAATGGTATTCAAAATGCATTAATGGAAATTTATCCTATTACAACTGGACAAATTAGACTTGAGTGCTTAAAATCTAGTTTTGATGTTGAATTACCATATAAAAAAATCACTAGTGAAGGTGATGAAATCAACAAATGTAAAGCTAAAGGTATGAACTTTAGTGCAAAAGTTTATGTTAATTTAAATGTAGAAAATGTAAAAACCGGAGTTGTAAAACAAGAAAGAGTCTTATTAGGAGAAATTCCATATATAACTTCTGGTGGTAGTTTTATTATTAACGGTTCTGAAAAAGTTATTGTGAGCCAACTTATCCGATCACCTGGTGCTTATTTCGGATTAGGTGTACGTAACAAGCAATCAGATGACTTGTTTAACAAACTTGAAATTTTGCCAAGAATCGGTTCATGATTTGAAGTTTCGCACAAGGTTACTTCATCGAATCTGGATGTTGTAAAAGTTAAAGTCGATAAGAATAAAAGTATTGCATTAGGTACCTTGCTTGGTTCTTTTGGATTTACTCCAAAAATGCTGTATAAACTTTTTGGTAAGAATGAATTGCTAGTTGAAACCTTGAAAAAGGATAAAATTCTTGGTAATGAAGAATATAATCAACAAGAAATTATTGATTTTTCACAAGAGGAAATCTTCAAAACCATTCGTAAAGGAGATCGCGAAACAGCAGAAGCAAAAAAATCATTGCTTCCAAGTATGTTGTTTGATAAAAAAAGATACAACCTTTCTGTAACGGGTCGTTACATGCTTAATAAAAAACTTTCTTTAGTAGACCGTATTACTAAAACATACCTTGCTGAAGATTTAAAAACAAAAAACGGTGAAATCTTATTAAGCAAAGGTTCATTTATTGATTATAAAAAAGCACGAGAAATCCAAGGATGATTTAATACACGTGTTCTACCATCAGAGAAGTTAGAAGACATCGATCCAGAACATGTTTATCATAAAGTTTATCGTCCTGCTAGTGAAACAAATTCACATCATTACGAAAACCATCACGGATACAATAATCCAGAATTAAGAAAACGAACTAAAATTATTAAAGTCAAAGTATATCCGTCTAAAAAATGAATGGAAACTAAGCCGGAGCAACCTATTATTATAATTGGTAATGATCCTAAATCAATCGAAACACACTTATTAATTTCCGATATTGTTGCTGCTATTAGTTACTATTTCAATCTTACTGTTGGAGTAGGTCAAGATGATGACCCGGATTCATTGATTAACAAAAGAATTGTTTCTGTTGGTGAATTATTGGAAGCACAATTGATGATTGCTTTAGCAAAACTTGAAAAAACTACTCGCGAACGTATTGGTTCAAAGGAAGCCGAAAAAGTTACTGCAAAAAACGTAACTAATAATAAACTCATAACCAATCAGATGAAAACCTTTTTTAACTCTTCAAAACTTTCACAATTTATGGATCAAATTAACCCATTAGCAGAAGTTTCTAACAAACGCCGTGTTACATCATTAGGTCCTGGTGGTCTTAGTCGTGATACAGCTCAATTTGAAGTTCGGGATGTTCATTCAACTCACTATGGAAGAATTTGTCCGATCGAAACACCTGAAGGACTTAATATCGGTTTGATTTTAAACTATGCAACATTTGCACAAGTTGATGAACTTGGATTCTTAAAAACCCCTTATTATAAAGTTAATAATGGCGTTGTTGATTATAACGATGTTCGTTATTTAACAGCTGCCCAAGAAATCGGATATTCATTTGCCCAATCATCAGTACAAATTGATGATAACAACAAAATTATTACTCCTACACTAACTATAAGACGTGATTACAACTATATTGTTGGAACCCCAAAAGATGTTGATTTTTTGGAAGTGTCATCAAAACAAATGGTTTCCGTTGCTGCTGCAGGTATACCATTCTTAGAAAATGATGATGCTAACCGTGCACTGATGGGATCGAATATGCAACGTCAAGCAGTTCCATTAATAGAAGCTGAAGCACCTTTAATTGCAACTGGAATTGAAGCAGATATTGCTAAATACTCTTCTTATAACCTTATTGCAAAAAACTCAGGAACTGTTACATATGTTGATAGTTCAAAAATCTTTGTAAAGCGTAGCGAAAGTGGTGTAACTGATAAATATTCACTGCGTAATTTTGAAAGAAGTAACCAAGGAACAGTTATTCAGCAAAAACCACTAGTTCGTAAAGGACAACAAGTTAAAGCTGGAGATTTATTAACTGATGGTTCTTCTTTTAAGGACGGTGAATTAGCACTAGGTAAGAATGTTTTAGTTGGTTTTACCACTTGAAACGGATACAACTTTGAAGATGCTGTTATTATTAACGAAAGACTGGTTAAAGATGATGTTTATACATCTATTCATGTTGAAGAACAAATTATCCAATTCCGTAGTTCTCGTGCTGGAAACGATATATTAACAGCTAATATCCCACAAGTTTCTAAGCATTCGATTCGTCATCTTGATGAAACAGGTATTGTAAAAGTAGGTTCCGAAGTGTTACCCGGTGATGTTTTAGTGGGTCGCACATCTCCAAAAGGTGAAGAAAACCCTTCACAAGAAGAAAAGTTACTTCAAGCTATTTTAGGAAGTCGTTCAACCGGAATTAAAGATACATCCTTGAAAGTAAAAAATGGTCATGGAGGAACTGTTATCCATGTTGAAGTTCTTTCAAAAGAAAATAATGATGTTTTAGAAGAAGGTGTAGAGAAAATTGTTAAAGTTTCAATTGCACAAAAACGTAAGATTAAAGTTGGTGATAAAATGGCAGGTCGCCATGGAAACAAAGGTGTTATTTCAATTGTTTTACCAGAAGAAGATATGCCATATTTAGAAGATGGAACACCACTTGATATTATGCTTAATCCACAAGGGGTACCATCACGGATGAACATTGGACAAATCTTAGAACTTCATCTTGGAATGGCTGCTCGTAAATTGAACACCAAATTTGTTTCCCCGTCTTTTGATGGAGTAAAAAAACAAGATATTGAGGCCGCATTAGAAGAAGCAGGATTAGATAAAACAGGTAAACAAATTGTAATTGATCCCATTACAGGACGTAGGTTCGATAAACCTATTTCTGTGGGTGTAATGTATATGCTTAAACTTAACCATATGGTGGATGATAAAATGCATGCTCGTTCTGTCGGTCCATATTCACTAATTACTCAACAACCTCTTGGAGGAAAATCACAAAATGGTGGTCAAAGATTTGGTGAAATGGAAACATGAGCACTTGAATCATATGGTGCAACCAATGTTTTACAAGAGATATTAACTTATAAATCCGATGATATTTTAGGACGTAATGCCCTTTATTCTGCATTAGTTTCCGGAAAACAACTACCAACTCCAGGAACACCTGAATCATTTAATGTTTTAAGTCACGAACTTAAAGGTTTAGGAATGAAATTAGAACTTTCTGACACAATCGATGAAAGCGACCAAATAACCGAATTTGATATGATTCAATTTGAAACAGGAGGTGATGATGAATAATACTTTTGATAAAAAATCACCCATCAACAGAATTACCCTTTCACTTGCTACAAAAGCAGATGTTGAAAAATGATCTTATGGCGAGGTAACTAAACCTGAAACCATTAACTATAAAACATATAAACCAGAAAAAGATGGACTTTTTGATGAATTAATCTTTGGTCCAGTAACTGATTATAAATGTCCTGTGTGTGGTACTAAATACAAAAAAACTGATGAAAATCAAATCTGTACTAAAAATCCACAATGTGAAAAATATAAACCAGTGATTTTACCCAAAATTTCACGTCGTAGTAGAATGGGACATATCAAACTTGAAAACCCTGTTGTACACTTTTGATTTTTCAAAATTGATCACTCTATTATTTCAAAACTTCTAGGTCTTAGAGTTCACGATAGTAATAAACCGGTAACAAAGGCTGATTTAGAAAAACTTATTTATTATAAATCTCATATTGTTTTAGAAACAGGTAATTTAAAATCACTTAAAAAGAATACTATTGTAAATATTAACGAGGCACCTGAATTTTATCTTGAAGTTCTTCGTGAAATGTTAACATTAGAATACGATGATCCAGATGCTATCGAAGAAATTCAACAAACATTAGATGAACTGCTTGAATATGCACAATCTGAAGATGGAAAATCATTTGGAATTGACTTTTATTCTTACAATGAAGTTATTGAAGAATTTACCGATGCTAAAATTGGAACAGGTTCAAATGCTATTGAATACCTACTTAAACATATTGATTTAGAAGCAGAAAGAGCGGCAGTTCAAGCTGATATTGATGCAATAAACTTAGAAATTGAAGAAAACGGAGTAAATAATTCTGCTTCAAAAATCCAAGAACGAACCAAATTATACAAACGTCTTACTATTATAACTTCATTTATTCGCTCTGGACAAAAACCTACCGATATGTTAATTTATAACTTACCAGTTATTCCTGCTGATCTTAGACCATTGGTACAATTAGATGGTGGAAGACACTCAACAAGTGATATTAACGAACTCTATCGTCGCATCATTATTCGTAACACCCGTTTAAAGAAATGAATCGAACAAGATGCTCCAATGTTAATCAAGCAAAATGAATATCGGATGATTCAAGAAGCAGTTGATGCTTTAATTGACAATGGTAGAAAAAAACCAGCTCCGGTTTCTTCAAAAGATGGACAACCACTTAAATCTATTTCAGATGCTTTAACAGGTAAGAAAGGGCGCTTCCGTCAAAACTTACTCGGAAAACGTGTTGATTATTCAGGACGTAGTGTTATTGTCGGTGGTCCTAAACTTAAAATGTATGAAGTCGGTATTCCTCGTGATATGGCGGCTAAATTATTCGAACCTTGAATTGTTCGCGAACTTATTTCTAATGAAGATGGGGTTACAAGTGTTAAAACAGCTAAAAAACTCATCGAAGGTCTTGATCCAAGAATTTGACCATATGTAGAACGCGCAATTGAAGATAGACCGGTACTATTAAACCGTGCTCCTACCTTACACCGTCTTTCAATCCAAGCATTTTATCCTGTATTAATTCGTGGAAAAGCAATCAAATTGCATCCGTTAGTAACAACAGCATTTAATGCCGACTTCGACGGGGATCAAATGGCAGTACACATCCCAGTTAGTGATCAAGCCGTTCTTGAAGCAAAAGAATTAATGCTTGCTTCAAAAAATATTTTAGGTCCTAAAGATGGTGAACCAATTATTAACCCGTCACAAGATATGATTTTAGGACTTTACTATTTAACTATTGAAAAAGCAGGTGTTAAAGGTGAAGGAAATTATTATGGTTCATTCGATGAAATGATGCTAGCTTATGAAAGAGATTATCTAGATTTACATGCTCGAATTGTTTTACCTATTGCTGCATTAAATAAAAAATTCATATCAGAACAGACCAATAAACCTTATATTATTTCATCAGTTGGTAAATTTATTTTAAATCAAGCTTTCCCAGATGAATTTGAATTTGTTTTTGGTAAATACAGCGAAAAAACATATAAACAAGATTCTGATGGTAAAGAAATTGTAATCGAAAAAGAAGTAATTCATACTTCTGAAAATGCTTTAGATCGTTATACACTAAATTATGGTGAAAACTTTCGGGATGTAATTAAACATCTTGAAGTTACCCGTGGATTAGCTAAAAAAGATATTGCAAAGATAATTCGTAAAATTTACGAAAAATATGTGTATGTAGTAACCAAAGAAGATGTCGCTAACATAATTGATGCTACAACTTATTCAAACTACACTTTTAGATTAAATGATTGTGAAGCATTGCGTGATTATAATGGTGATTATATTCCATTAGAACATGCTAAATTAATTAACACATTTTTAGTTGAAGAGTTTGAAAAAATTAATTATAACAATCATCTAAAAGGAATTGATAACTCATTAGTAAGTTGAACAATCGATGAATATACAAAAGTTTTAGAAAATGTTTGATTCAAATATACAAATTATGTCGCTACAATTTTAGATAAAATTAAGGACTTAGGTTTTCAATATTCTACCATTTCTGGAACAACTATTTCGATGAACGATGTTAAGACATTAGAATCAACCAAGGAAAAAATAGTAGAAGGAGATGAACATACTGCAAAACTGCGTCAATTCTACGAAGATGGATACTTAACTGATGATGAACGCTACAATTTAACAATTCAGCATTGATCAAAGGTTAAAGAAGAAATTGAAAAAGAACTTAAAAAAGTTACACAATCAGATATTGAAAACCCATTATTTATGATGATGACATCAGGAGCCCGTGGTAATGCATCAAACTTTACTCAGCTTGCTGGTATGCGTGGTTTAATGAGCAACAACACCAAAATTTTAAAGGCTGATGCTGAAAATGATCGTGTGGTTCGTTCTACAATTGAAATCCCTGTTAAATCTTCTTTCCTTGATGGACTTAGCGCATATGAATTTTACTCATCAACTCACGGGGCGCGTAAAGGACTTACCGATACTGCTTTAAATACTGCTAAGTCTGGATATTTAACACGTAGATTAGTAGATGTCGGGCAAGGAATAGTTGTTCGTGAAGAAGATTGTGGATCTGATTTTGGTTTTGAGGTTAAGGCTATTAAAGATACCAAAACTGATACAGTTATTGAATCATTATGGGATCGGATTGAAGGTAGATATACCAACTCTGCGATTCTTGATAAAAACGGAAATATTGCAGTTGAGGCAAACATCTTAATAACTCCTGATATCGCAGATAAAATTACCAAGGAATTAAAATTAGAGAAAGTAGATATCCGTTCTGTATTATCATGTCATACACGTAATGGAGTATGTAAACACTGTTATGGAAAAGACTTAGCAACCAATCGTGTCGTAAGTACTGGTGAAGCGGTCGGGGTTGTTGCAGCTCAATCAATCGGGGAACCCGGGACACAACTTACAATGCGTACATTCCATACTGGTGGGGTTGCTGGGGTTGAAGATATTACCGGAGGATTTGGTCGTCTCATCGAGCTTATCGATGCTTATGATTTTCCGTGAGGAAAACCTGCTATTATTTCAAAAGTTTTTGGTAAGGTTGTTAAAATCGAACAAGCTAAAAACCGTGATACAGGACAAAAAACAGATATTTATATTGTAACAGTTCGTTCAACTGCACATAATGGTGAAATTATTGAAACACAATATAACGGAAAACTTTCTCAAAAATTGCGTGTTAAAAAAGGTGATAATGTTGTTCCTGGACAAAAGATTTTCGAAGGCCCTATTATCTTAAAAGATCTTTTAGAAGTTGCTGGACCTCGTGCGGTGCAAAACTACTTACTTAAAGAAACTCAAAGACTTTATCGTCTTCAAGGAATTACAATTGCTGATAAATATATTGAAATTATCATCCGTCAATTATTATCAAAAATTATGATTACTGATCCTGGGGATTCAAAATTCTTTAATGGTGCATTAATTGATACATTTGTATATCAAAAAGAAAACGGAAAACTACTTGCTGCAGGGTTAAAACCTGCTTATGGTGAAGTGAAAATCCGTGGAGCAAAACAAGTACCATTACTTTCAGATTCGTGGTTGTCAGCTGCTTCTTACCAAGAAACTGCTAAGATATTAGTTAACTCTGCTGTTGGAAATCGTGTTGATAAACTTGAAGGTTTAAAGGAAAACATCATTTTAGGACATAAAATTCCTGCTGGAACAAACAGTAATTTTGAACTAAAAGGAAAATATGATATCCGAAATCCCAGAACCTATTTTAAATCAAAATATGATCCGAATGCTCCTATTGATAACGATACTTTAGATAACATTCATGTAGACTTCGATGAATTAACCGAATCATCTTATGAAGATCAATTTGAATCAGTGCATGACAATGACTTTGGAGAATTTGAATACGAAACATTTGAATAAAATTCAACACTATAACATGTTTGTTATAGTGTCTTTTTTATTGATAAATAAGTTATGTGTCTATTTTAGCTAGATATTTTTTACGACTAAATTGTATTTGTTTTATCTTCTTTAATATTTCTTCATCTTTGATCTGTAAGAAAAAATTATTTAGGTTTATTTCTTGTGTATCCTTTATATCCGAATAACTATTTTCTCTTACAATCTTTAACATAGCCTTTACATTTATATCATTATGCAAATAATAAAGAATACTTCATAAATCCCATGTAACAACTTCTTCATCAGATAAATTTATTTTTACTTCTTTGAATGCTTCTTTATAGAAAATCAATTGCTTATAATCATATGTAATATGCTCAAAATTGCCTTCTATTAAATTTTTTAGTATTACATCTAAATAAATAGAAACTAACTTTGCATTAGTTGTTATAAATCAAGTTTTATCAATCTGTTGCATTATATTAAGATAATAATTAAAATCTTTATTATTAATATTTTTTATCATATTAAAGATGCTATCCATTAAATAAAATTCACATGATATTCTATAAACATTTTTCTTCTGAATATAGTTTTTAAATAATATCTCTTTATTTATAGTTATTTTAATTTCATTTTGATTTAGTTGATAAATTATTTTTGGTTTTAATACATCATTTATGTTAATATCATTGACTTTTGAATCTGTTTTATAAAAAATTAAATTATTTTTATTTATTTGTATATTTAATATTTGTAATCCCGAAACTTCTTCAGAAACCAAACCATATTTATTTAGTATTCTTGCAACTTTTAAAATTATTTTTTGTTTTTCATCAATTAATAAATTTTTAAAAGTCCCAAATTTTAATCTAAGAATCATATAAACTTGTAATGCATAAGAAGCATACAGCCTTAGATTATGTCTATACATATAAATAAATAAAAATTTAGATAAAAATCTTGCTAATAAATATAGAAAAATTATTGAAATTCCTAACATAACTCAACCGACACCATAAAAAATATCTAAATATATAAATAATCCAACATTAACTAATGATGCTATATATAAAAGCGATAAGATTATCAAAATTATATAATAAAACATATAAGAGTGTACATCATACCTTATCTTAAATTTATAAAGTATTGTATTTTTATTAGAGGATGCTATGAATTTATTCATTTAGTTTCTGCTTCACTTCAATATCTATTTGCTAACACAGATAATCTATATGCTTCATTATGATATATTCAATAAGAAATTGAAATTTTATAAATTCAGTGAACCTCAGATGATTTATTATACAATTTCATTAATACATCGGAAATTAAATTCATTGATACTCTTTTTTGAAACATTTGATCAATGACTTCTGCATATGCTTTTACACTTTCGCTAGGTATTTTTATTTGTGAAATTTCTTTTATCACCTGTGACAATGCATAAGCGAATTTTACTGGTGCAGCTAATTGCGATGGCAAACTATCGGAAGCTTCTATAAATGCATCAAATGAATCGGAAGCTCTATTTAAATTTTCTGAAATAAATGCAGCAACCTTGCTTATAATATTTTGCATAAAATTTCTATATGAAATAACATTATAAACATATGAACGAAATGATGAATATAGACTCTTTCATTGATATTCGCTTATATAACTATTAATAATAAATTTATTTTTATATTCATTCGAAATATTATAAGTTCTATTATAAAACCCTTGTAAATTTACTCAATCAATTGATCTTTCATTATTTGTATATCTTTTAGATTCTATAATTTCACGTACAGTTTTTAACGGGTTTGTCTGTTTTTGTTTAGCTATCTTAAAAAGACCTTCTAAGATGTCTTCTACATCTGAATCATTATATTGCTTTGCAAAATCTTTTTCTTTATTTTTTAATATTGCTTCAGTAATTCGTAATTTAATATTTTCTTCATCAGATGTTAGCATCTTTGCATTATTAATTTTTTCTTGTAATGGATAAACAATCATTTTCTCTCCTTTTTATATATATTTATTATATAAAAAATCTTTTAATATTTTGAAAATAAATTTAAAACAAATATTAAATCATTTTAATTATGAAAATAATATGAGAAACAAAAAAATGATTAATAAACAAAAATAAAAATTGTATTAAAATATATTCATGGATTTATCATTATTATTTCAATTACAAAAGAAACTGGATCAAAAAATAGAGCAAAAGCAGCAACTTAACCATCCTGAACTCACTAAATCAGATGTTTTAACCCAAAAAACCTTAGCTTTAATGATTGAAGCAGGTGAATTTGTAAACGAAGTACAAAGTTTCAAATATTGGAAAATTAACAAAAATGTTAATTTAAGAAATGTTACTGAAGAATTTGCGGACTTATTACACTTTTTAATCAACCTTGCTTATGCTTATGATGTAAATCCATTTATAAAACCGAGACAAATTTCAGATGATATCAATCAACAGTTTCAACAACTTTTTATAGGCATTGGTAAAATTATGCAAATGGCCAATAATGCTGATATACAGAGTTTGAAGACTCAAATCACAAAGGTTTTTGAAATTGCATTAGGGAGTTTTGTAATGCTTGGTTTTACATATGGACAAATGATTCAGGCATATTTTTATAAAAATCAGAAGAATTTTAAACGCTTATATAGCAATTATTAATTTAAATAATAATGATTATTACCAATATTTTTGGTAAAATATAAAATAATTAGGAGATATAATGAAAAAGATTTTAGTTATTAATGCAGGTAGTAGTTCAATTAAACTAAGCCTTTTTGATAAGGATACTTTAAAGTTAATCGCGAGTGGGCTTGCTGAACGAATCACCTTACCTAAAGGTAATATAACCATCAAATTTAATGGACAAAAACACGAAATAGATGTTGTGATGCCAAATCATGAAGTTGCAGTTGAAGAAGTATATAAATTAATGCAACAAATCAAATTAATTGAAGATAAAGCAGAAATTGAATTTATCGGATTTAGAGTAGTACATGGTGGAGATTATTTTGCTTCTACAACCAAAATTACACAAAAAGAAATTGATTTAATTTCAGAATGTGCAATTTATGCACCATTACATAATCCAGGTGCTGTGCAAGCGATGCAAGGTTTTAAGAAAGTTTTTCCAGATGCTAAATTAAGTGCAGATTTTGATACAGCATTTCACCAAAGTATTGAAAAAGTTAATTATACATATGCTATACCGCATGATTTAGCAAGCAAATTTAATATCAAAAAATATGGTATGCATGGTATTTCACATCAATTTATTACTGAAAAACTTGCTGAAATTCTAGGACAAAAAACTGTTTCTTTTGTTAATTTACACCTTGGAAATGGAGCGAGTTTAGCTGCAGTTAAAGATTCGAAATCAATTGATACTTCAATGGGACTTACTCCATTAGCAGGAATTATGATGGGAACTCGTAGTGGTGATATCGATCCATCTATTCACCAATTTGTCCTTAAGCAAACTCAAATGGATATTAATGCATTCACTGATTTATTGAACAAAAAAAGTGGTTTATTAGGTGTATCAGGTGTTTCATCTGATATGCGCGATGTTCGTAATGCAGCAGATTCAAATCCACAAGCAAGATTTGCTCTTGATTTATATGCTCAAAAAATTGCGGATTACACTGCTATTTATGCAAATAAGATTGGTTATCACCTTGATGCACTAGTATTTACAGCAGGAGTTGGTGAAAACTCAGCAGCAACTCGACAAGATATAGTTGATAGACTTTTCTTTAAGAAGATTAAGTTAGATAAAACATTAAATGAAGGTTCAATCGGTGATTATCAATTAATTTCTACACCTGATTCAGAAGTTAAAGTTTATGTAATTAGAACAAACGAAGAATTGGTGATTGCACGTAATGCCAAAGCAATCTATAAAAATTAATTCAGCATTGTATGCTGGATCTTTTAACCCTATACACAAGGGACATTTGGATATAATTCGTAAAGCAGCAGATTTATTTGACCATATTTATGTTGTAGTAAGTCAAAACCCAGATAAACCTAGTAACGATTTTAAAACTAATACTGCTATTTTGAAAGAAAAAACTAAATTTCTTGATAATGTCAAGGTTTTAGAAAATCAAAATATGCTTACTGCTGAATTTGCAAAAAAACTTAATGTTAAATACTTGGTTCGCTCAGCACGTAATCAAACTGATTATGCATACGAAATTGATTTAGCTTCTGGAAACAAACTGCTTAATTCTCAATTAGAAACCATATTAATTATCCCTGATGAAGACTACCTACAATACTCATCTGCATTAGAAAGAGCAAAAAATGTTTAAATTTATCAAATCGGCTACTAATAAAAGCAACTGATATGAGCATTCAAATTATGAAATCGCATTCTGAGGACGCTCTAATGTTGGTAAAAGTAGTTTGATTAACACGCTAGTTAATAATAAAAAATTAGCAAGGGTTTCTAAAACACCAGGTCGAACACAACTACTTAACTTCTTTGAAAATAATAAAGGTGCAGTATTTGTTGATTTACCTGGTTATGGTTATGCAAAAGTTTCAAAAACTCAACAAATGCAAATGATGCAAATGATTGAAGATTATTTAATTAATCGTAAAAATTTAAGATGTGTATATTTATTAATCGACAGTCGTCACTCTATGACACAAAATGATAAAAATGTGGTAGAATTTTTATATTCAATTAACTTACCTTTTATACCTGTATATACCAAAGCAGATAAGCTGAATCAAAAGGGAAAAAGTAAGTTATTAAAGAACATCAAAAGTGAAATGCAGCAATATAATTTTAATAAATATTACATTGTTTCTTCAGAAAATAATTATGGGATTGATAATTTATTATTAAGTATTAATGAAACATTGGAGGTTTAATGAAAAAAGTTAAGATTCTACTTCTTTCTTGTTTAGGTGTTGCTTCAACCACTGCTTTTGTAGCAGGTATTACAGTTGCAAGTTTAAATAAAAATAAGGATACATCATCATCTGATGTTATTAAAGATGCAACAATTAGCAATAATGTTAAATATAAAAATTATGCAAGTTGAGATTTTGGATTTAAACCAGGTAATGAACTAGAAAAGAAAATGTCATCTGAATTAGCAAGCAAATATGCTACAAATCCTTTGTATCGCACAGGAACAACTGTGATAGATAACAATTACTGATCAGATCAATTACTACCTAAAACAACTTTAGATCAAAAACAACTTAATACATTAGATTTTTATGCATTAAACCATTCAAATGTTCCATTAAATGTTTTTTTAGACATCAAAAATACTAGTGATGGCAAAAGAGAATCAAACAGTGAAAGTGAAGGTTATAACTTAAATTTTTATTCCTTTGCAAATGACAAGGATGGAATTTTATATTTACAAATTACCTTTATCCCAAATGCTAAAAATAAAGATCCAAAAACATATAGAACACTTTATCAAATTAAAGGTTTTAAACAAATACAACTTACTGATATTGATCAACTGATGTATTTAACTCCATCCCTTAACAAAGATTCTGATATCTATAAAAACGCTAAAACTTCAGAAGATATAAAGCAAAAATACGAAGCAGACAAAGATGATTTAACCAAGAAAACTAATTTCATTAATTCGCTGCTTAATATAAATAAAAATAAACTTGAAATTGATTATCAAAAGACAACTCTAGATTTTGACAAGGATAAGTTAAATATTAAATTTATAACACATCCTATTATCAATTGAGCAAAAGTTAATAAATTAGATGATTCACAAGTTTATGATCAAATTTCTAAAGAAATTGATGTTCAAATTTCCCTTGAAAAATAAACCTTTATGAGGTTTATTTTTCATTATAAAAACTTTTTCATTTTTCATATCAAGACATTATATTGATGCTTATGTAATCATGAAAATCTTAAAAAAATCTACTTTTTACATAGATTTTAGATTAAATTTTATAAAATATTAATACACACATTTGAAAATTTAAAAAAGGAGTATATGAAATTCAAAAAATGATTCACTACCATGTTACTTTCAACTGTAACATTAACCACTGTTTCTTGTGGACAATTTAAAGAAAGTTTAAAAACTAACACCCCAAATGATCCTGAGGACCCGAATACAACAGATAATACAACCCCTGAACAACCTAACAAAGATTTACAAATGCAAAATTTTATCAACATAAATCTTAATAACATTAAAAGCAATTCATATAATAAATTAATGTCAAATGTTAGGAATTGACTAATCAATCAAGATCTTAGTGATGAAGAAGTTGTGTCAAAATCTAAATTACTAAATAACCTTGTCTTACAATTAAATGAATTCGATTCTAATAAACAAAATTACGAAGAATGAGCATCGCTATTGACAGAAACCAAATCATTTTTAAATAATGGTTTTAGTGATATTGATTTATTTTTGAATCAGTTAAAACAAAAAATTAATAACATCCAAAATATAGTTTTAGATGATAAAGGTCCTGAATATAGAAGTAATATTAAGGATATTTTTGAAAATAATTCATCAATGTTGAATCAAGTTAATCCAATTTTCGATAAACTTAAATTATTTTTGTTAAACAAAAATAATTATGTACCACATTTAAATTCAATAAACCATAATTTTTATGATAATCTACGATATATAACTCAATTATACAATCAAATAATTACACAAACATATGAAAATGCTGCAAATGCTATATATCCTTTTGATAACGAACTTGAAAGTGAAATAACATCTCTAAATAATTATTTAAATCAAGGTGAATTTGATAACTTTTTTGATCTAAAAACAACTGATAATTTATTGGAAAAAATCAAAAGTATCCGTAAATTACAAACAGGAAAAGTGGAGTTTTTCAGTTTACAAGAAAATTCATATAAATCCTACCTTCATAAGGTTAATGCATTGAATGATTCAGATGAAGTAATTAATTCTAGTGTTTTTGAATTCTTTTATAACAATAGATACACATTCTACATAAAATTTAGATATGATCCAAATAATGAATTTTTAACTGAAGCAAAAACCCTTAATGATAAAATTAATTTTATAAAAACCATGCAAGATCAATATTTTAAAAATTCACAAAACACTTTGTTACAAAAAATCAACGATGACATCGATTTGTTCATAATGTCTATACCTGGATACAATGAATTTGAAAAATTAGACAATGATTTAGATGCTCAAACTGATAAATTAAAAAAATATATAACAGATAAAGATTTGATTCCAAGTGAATTAAAAGACAGAATAAAAGAATTAAAAGAAAAAATTACAAATGATAAGTATATTGATGATTTTCAAAGAGATGAATTATTAAATGAGTTATCACAAGTGATAACACTGAATCAATTCACAAAAGTACGGAATAAAATAAAACAAAGTGATAAAAACATTGAAGATGATAAAAAGGCATTACTAACACAAATATCAAAAATTCAAGCACCACAGAGTTTTTATAACTATAATGCTACTAAAATATATTTTTTATCAGATGCAACTTCTTATGATAATTATAAAAATAATTTATGAAATTTTATAACATCATTTAATAGTGCAAAAGATGCATATCAAGCATATAAGAATAAACGAGATAAAAAACAAATAGATACCAATGCTTTATGGGATTTTTTACACTCAGATATTACTTTAAATGCTAATAAAATTTATAATTTTATAACAGATAAATTTCAGGATTTTGACTATACAAATATACAAGAATCTATTAATACCCTCAATAAATTTAAACAACTAATTGATCAAACTTTAAGGACAGCAGGTGTTTTTAATCAAAATGACTTTGATTCTAAATTAAATACACAAGCACAAGGAAACGATCATATAGAACTTTCTGATGATGCAAAAAGATATGAATTAAATAATTACCTATATTCAGCATCCATAAATAAAAATAATGCAAAATTTTATTTGAATAACTTTAACACAGAGTTTTTAGATTATCAACCAGTAAGTTTTGAACTTAAAAACAATGACAAGAATACTTTGATTATTCATTTAAAAGCATTCTTAAAAAATGATCCAAGTTTCTTTACAACCATTGATAAAGAAATAACATTTAGCAAAGATGTGAACCCGATTATTAATGAAATTACTTTAAATAATTTAGATCAATTCTACCAAGTTGATTATTTCAATCTTAAAAAACTTACACTTCAACAATGACAAAACTTATCATTGCAAGATAAAAAAAAGTATTTTAAACCGAAAACAAGTGGTGTTGGCAAATTCTTTAAATTTGATATTAGTCAATTTATAAAATACGAAAATTCTAAGTTATATTTTAAATTTGATGTACTTTTTGATAGACAAATTATCAAAACTTCAGAATTATCAACTGATTCTACAATTCTTTTTTCTCAAAATCCAAGTAATTCTGATGCAATAAATTTACAGGCTATGCTGGATTTATTAAACAAAAAAGATGGAAATGTAACTTTTTATAACTTACTTAAAATAAAAGACGGAAGAAATTGAGGACACTCTCAGTATTTAGCATCAGAAGCTAAAAAAGCATTTGACGAATCATATGATTTACCAAAATTCGGTAGATACCAAATGATAGTAAAAAGTTCAAAGGTTAAAAACCTACGAAAAGGTGAAGCATTATTACAATTTTCTTATAGTATCGATGGTGTTGAAGCAAATGTATCAAACGAGCAACTAAAAAATTGAGAAAGAGAATTTCCTTATTTCAAATTACTTGATTTTGAAGATATTCTACCCAAATCAGGTAATAATATGACAGATTCAGATTTTACAGGATACACTTCAATTGATGCTAACCATCAAGCAATAATTGATAAGTTAAATGAAACTAATTTTAGCATTCGTAAAAATGATGGAAAACATACCAATGGTCCGAAATTTAATCTTTTTGATGCTAAGGATTTTATTGCTGCAAATGTTTTCAAAAAAGCTAATTATTTCATCAATATTTCAAATGGGGTAGATAACAAAGCAACTAACTTAGATGATCAACTTTATGTTCCTTATCAAACTAATATAAATCCAACTGATAATCCTGTCAATCCACTTGATAATGAGCAACGAAAAACATTAATATTAAACTACTTTATCTACTTTTACGATTTCAAATTAGAAGGAAAACGTGGTTTGAAATTTAAGCTCGGATTCATCAATAAATTTGATTCAAATAAAAGATATTCTAATTTGAAAGAATATCATCTTATTAATCTTGTTAACGATTATAAACAAGTTCATTATCCAAATATTATTTTAAACAACATCCAACATAGCAACTTACAAATAAACCAGAAAGAAATAGCTAAAAATTCAGCAAAATACTTTGCTAATCATCTTGATCAACTAAATGAATATATAAAAGTTACATCAAACAGAGATGATCATAACTTTTTATATAATAATTATCTTTTCCCAGAAAATCAATATAAAATTGTTGCTATCGGAGGATATAAAAATGATACTGCATATATAAAACTAGGTTATACCAATATCGATAATCAACTAGTTACAGCAAATGTATGATATAAAATAACAGGATTTAAAAATACATCGGATGTTGAATCGCTTGATAAATTAACTTTTGGTTCTGATAAATTACAAGAAATTTATCATCAACCAAACCAAATAGAAAGAACAAGAGTAATTGAGCCATATTGACAGGATGCGATTTGAAACTATGATGCTAACTCCAAAATTGCAGACTGAATCTTAAAACGTAAATATCTAGAAAAAACCTTATTGAACCCTCAGAATAAAAATAATCAAGTTTTAACTCATATATATGGTGGTATTTTGGCCAAAAATACTTCTATAAGTGGTTTTGATATAAATTTTGATTTAAATAAATTAATCGATGCAAAACGATTAAATTTTACATATGATTTTAATCATTCTGAATATACAGTAAAAATTAATGTTCAAGTGCATTGAGATGCAAAACAAGGTGTTATTTATCAAATTTGAACTGATAATAATACAGATATTGTAGTCGATCAAAACAGAGATATAAAATTTGATGAGAACAGTAATTTTAATCCGAAACAACCATTTATTATAAATAACTATGGAGCAAGAGTTAAAATCAAATATACATCTGATTCAGCATCGGAAGACTTTGAACAAATAACAAACGAATTTGATTATACTAATACCGAGCTTTCTTCATACTCTACCCCATTAGTTATATATACTAAACCGCAATATCTATGATACCGTAGAAACAAAGGGACATAACTGATCCGTTATCGGTGTAATAATCATACTCCTTTTTCAACCTTATCAAAATTTATTTTTATTCTTTTCAATATATTTTTTACTTTTTTTAACAATCAAATTTAATATCTTTGATATTAAATTACACGGGTGTACGTACACGCTACTTTAAAGTGCAAGAAAACGACGCTAAAATACCTAACGGCATCGCTATGAAATTTATAAAATAGAATATACATAGTATATTCTAAAATTTCAGTTTTCTTTTAAAAAAGGTAAAAACATTTTAACCTAATGTATACACTATTTTAAAAACACTAAAAATTGTTGTAAGAAATTATCAAAATACACCCCGTAGGGGTGAACACTAAAAACTTTTAGTAAACAAAAAAATATTTAGAGAAAACTTTTATATAAACACTTTTAAATTACCTTTATTTATACCTTATCAAATGCTATATCTTAAACCCTATTAAATTTTGATAAATTTATCAACAAAATTCTTAAAATCATTTAATTTAAACATATCAATAAACATTAAATTGATCATTTTTTGATATCAAAAATTCTTTTAGACGATCTAAAGAAAAGAGACTAAATCGTTTTGAAAGGGGAGTTTTGATATAATGATTAATATAAGATTCTGATCATCCCATATCGATATTTTGATATTTAAAGGCATTAAAAATAGCCAATTTATTCTTTTCAAACATCCTTAAAAATGATCGAATTTCTTTATATTTTGATCTAAATTTTGTTGAACTTTGTACATCTTTTTCGATCAATTTTGCTAATTTCAACACCAAATTTAACCTCTTATTTTGTATATATTTTTGTAATAAAGCAACTTGTTTTAACAAATTTAATTCTTTAAAAATTAACAAATTTTTCTTTAAAGTTGTTTTGTTATATCAAAAAACTTGATTAAATTTTTTTATAAAATGAAAGCGATCATAGACGCGATGCGCACCTAAATTGATCGCAAATTGATTAAAAACTTGTGCCCCATCAGCACATAAAAAGGTATTATTTTGATCATAATTTTCAGCAAATAATCCCTTAATTTTGTTTATCATTTCTTGCGTATTAAATTTTTTTACATCGAAAATCATTAAAGACTTTTGCTGTTTTTCATTATTTATTATCACTAACCTTAAGCATTTTTTTATCTTTTTAGCACCCTTATTTTCGATAATATAAGTATCATCAACATTAATTTTGATTAAGTTTTTATAATCAAAACCCTTATTTTTAAATGAATTTATAACCTTAAATTTATAAGAATTACAATGATATTTCACTATATCGCTCGGGATAAAATCCCTTATTTTACTACCACGACGAGCATAATTTTTCTTATAAAAAGCATCATAAATATCGATTATAAAATACTTTAAGCGTTTATTTTTAGCCAATATTTCATTATGATAATATGTAAATTTTTTACCATTTTTCTTGTTTTTATACACCCCTAATTTATAAAAATATATCGATCCTTGAATTAAAATTTTACGAATTCTTCATTTTACAAATCATCAATTTTGATATTTTTCTTCACTTTTTCTAACCACATTTTTAAAGTTTTCAGCTTGTTCATTTCAATTTTTGATTAAATTTAAAGTTTGTTTTTGATAAAAATCTTTTACTTGTTCATAGTTCATAGCAATAAAATTTTACATTTTTTGTTTTAAAAAATAATGTAATTATATTATAATATAATTACACTTTTAAATATAGCAGCAAATTATAACAAAAACTTCTTTTGAATACTAAATCAATCCCACACTTAAAATCAACTTAACCATATCTAAAGAACACATCACATCAATTTTTTATAACAAATCTATTTATTACATTAAAACCAGAAATTAAATAATATAAACAAAATATAAAATCATCACCTTATGAATTAAAAGTTAAAAAGCAAACAACAAACATTTAAAAACCCCCTTTGATTAAACCTACACAAATTTATAATCTAAATGTTGCTAAGAACAATTTAAACATTAACTTTTATCTTTATCACATTTTGATTATTTAAATAATAAGAATTTAAACCAGAAATTAATACTAATATTTAGTTTTCAAATAAATTTAACGATTAAAAATACAATCATATTTAAAAAAATCACATAAAAATATATTTAGAACAAAGCAATATAGAATTTATTATCTTTTTAAAAATAACCAAACTAACAAAAAAAGAATTTACATCATAAATCACCTATATAAAAACATAATATCGTATGTATGAGTGAGCACACACACGTACACACATTATACACGAGCACACATATAGCAAATATCAATGATAAACCATACTTAACCAAAAATTTAATAAACTAAACACAACCAAAAACAAAATAATTATTTAAATTAACCCCTAGCACCTTTTTAAACCACTTATTTTTATTTTTATATAATTTTGTTTATCTTTTTTATTTAAACCCCTTTAAAACACTTTATAACCATTATTTTAAAATAATTAAAAATTTATTTTGTTTATCTTTTTTTTATTATTATGTTATAATAATAAAGTTAATTAAGAATGTTTAGTTTTTGATTAACAAAAAATATTAAAAATCTTTTATAATTAAAAAATCAAATCTTAAAGTTTTCTATACAAAAAATTAATATATTGGATAAGAAGTTAAAGATATCGAAAAGACTCCGTTCGGGAGTCTTTTTTTATTATTCTACATCATTAATTATTTCACTTTTATTTACTTGATATAACCATTTTAATTTTAGTTTAAATGGACTTGTTTTAATCTTAATTTTAAATTTATAAAATCGATATGTAGCAAAATCATTAGTTACTAAATATGATCTAGCAGTTTTAGACGCTAAACCTAGTTTTCAACCATATTTTACAGCTAAAATTTTTGCTAAAATTACCGATCCAATAATCGCACCTAATAATGCGATTCCACCAAAACTATAACCAATAATCTGCGATATTGATCGATTAATCTTTTTAGCATCTAAACCAGGTAAGATATGTTCATTGTTTTCTTGATCGATATGTTTTTGGTCAGGAGTTTTATGTTCACTTAAATCTTTAATGCGATCTTTAGTAATTTCTTCACCAGTTTTTTTAACTTGTTTTAAATTATTAGAATTTTTTGGATCATTAGTAATAACATTTTGTTTGTTGTTTTTAGGATCTTGTAGTTCACCATTTTTAAGAGCATCAGGATTTTTTTGATTAACATTTTGATTATTAGGATTATTAGTATTTTTTGTTTGTAAACTTGCTATTTCTTGCTTTGTTTTTAAATTTCGTTCTTCTTGTCATTTTTTATTTAACTTCTTTGTTTCTTCATTTAATGTTCTTGCTTCTCGATCCACATATTTATTAGAATTTTGTATTTCAAAAACTTGTTCAGGCGATAAATGATTAATTATCTTACCGTATGCAAAACCAAAACTACGATTCTTGATCGGCATAATTACTAAATTTTTTAAATATATAGCATCCTTAGGATAATCTTTGTTTGTTGCTTGTTTTAATCTTACTTCTTGATCATGTAACTTGTTTTTTAATAAATTTGTAAGTTCGCGATCCGTTCTTATATTAGGCACAAAATCAATTTGTTTTTTGATACCACTACCATCATCATAAGTATTTTCAGTTAAATAAAATTCTCGAAAAGTTCTTATAAACGGGATTCATTTTTTATTAATATCGATATTTTTTTCATCAATATTTTCTTCATTAAATAAATAATAAGTTCTAAAATTATTTATCGCTAATGCTCGAGTATATGCATCTATATCTTTGCTTTGAAGTTCATTTAATTCTTCTTGCGTATATAAATTAACAGCATCAGTATTTAAAATCACATCTAATCACGGGATATTATAACCAGCTCCATATATTAAATAATCTTTATTAGCATATAATCCTATACTTCGACTTTGATCTTGAATGTAATTAGTTATTTTATACCTAGCATCGGATGTATTATCAACATTTAAAATCTTATCATTAGTTAATAACACATCAGATAAATCATTTAAATTAACTTCATCGTTTTTACCGATATTCTTAAATTTAAAAATAAATGAATTAATAATGTTTATGTTATTAGAAATTATTTTTATATTTAAATTATTATTAGTATTTTTTAATAACATTGTATTTAATAAATAATTATCAATTTTTACATCACGATCTAGTTTAAGAGGTTTATATAACATTCTTTTTGGATCGTTTTCTAATAATTTTTCACTTTCTTTATTTAAATATTCTTGTACATATTTTTTTAGTTTATTAGCAATTACTTCTTGATATTTTTTATCTACATAATTAGCAAATAAATAATCATCCTTTAACAACTTTATAATATAAGATAACTTTAAGTCTTCAAATTCTAAATTAATTATATTATCAGTATCTAATTTTGCATCAGGATTCTTATTTTGTATTACATTAACAATTTCACCCTTAATATCAATATCTTGCTCGTTTTTAAACGCATTAATATCAGTTATATGATTATCTACTAATATGTTTTCAAAACGCTTCACTATCGCACTTCTAATTGGTTTTTTATTAACTTCTATTTCATGATCGTTTAAACTAAAATCTTTTAAATCGATGGGAGGATAAATAACATTTTGCGCACTATTTAAAAATTCTAATTCTACAAATCCACCAGCATATTTACCTAATCCTTTTATTGGTAATTTATAAATAATTGGATTGCTAGCAACAATTTTATTTGGATCGGTAAATGTTTTAGCAAAATTATTAATTTCTACGTTATTAATTAAAACATTAAATGGTTGTATTACATAATCAACACCATATTTTAATGGATCAGATCCTATCGATAAAGAATATTTATACATTAAATTATCAGCATAATCTAACAACTTCTTAACAATCCCGTTCCCTTGATTCTTATTAATATCATCAGGTTTACCATCCCCGTTTAAATATCATAATTGGTTTATAGTAATCCCGTTTAAATTTAATTTATCATTAGCATTAAAATTATAAACATTAAACGGATTGGTAAGGGGTTTAACTTGATCATAATTATATGCATAAGAATTATTAACAAAGTCCATATATTCTTTAATCGTATTATTTAAATTAAAACTCGTTATGGTTTTTAGATCAAAACTTCGTTTTTTAATTAATCAATTAGTAAACGTTGATGGGACTACATTTGAATCATTTCATAAATAATTAATATAATCATTAAAAGTAACATTTTTAGGTTCTTTTGCTAAAATATCTTGCGCCTGTTTTAAAAATTCTTGTTTTTCATAATAACTTTTTTGATCATAATTATTTAAAAAATTTCTTACTAAATTTTTATTTTCTACTTTCTGCACACTATTTAATATATCTTGTAATCACTTTTTGATATTTTGTTCTTCTACTTCTCGACGTTGTTTTTCTGCAGCGGCATTTAATTTATCATTAAGATAAGGATCGTTTGGATCATTACTTTGCTGCGCATAATTATTATTAACTACCTTATCTTTAATCGCATCGCTAAAATATTGATCAGGTTGATTATCTTTATCAATTAATACCAGTTGCACATTAGAAATTTGATTATTACTACGACCTACAATAAAATAAAGTCCTTCCGTCGACATATATGAACTTTCACTATTAGCATTTAAGGTTGGTAGATCGATAATTTCACCACTTATATTAAAGGTATTATTAACTTTTTTATACAACTGCACAACATAATAATTAGTAGCATTTTCATTTAACAATAAATTTCTTAATGCCCCTTTACCTAGCACAGCAGCATTAGCGAAAATACCTAAACTCAGATCCACATTAGATAAATTAGGATAAAGAAAATAAAGTTTTGGTAAAACGTTTTTAAATTTATCTAAAAATTCTTTTTTAATCCATACTAATTGATCCTTAGTTCCAGTATTTGGATTAATCAATGGATCATATTTTGGATTCTTAATTTTTTTACCTTGATCATCCTTTAATACTTTACCTTGTTCATCATATAAGTAAGGAGTAATAATTTCTTTTTGTTTTGGATTTACATCAGGATTTCATGCATAATATTTAATATCTTGCGCTAAAGGATAAGAATTAATTATATAATCTATTTTATAAGTAAAATCTATAACGTAGTTATTAGTATCAGGTTTAAATTTAATTACTTCGATCTTATACTCATTTTTTAAATGTGAATTATTTTCATTTGGTTCTTGATCACTATTAGGATCATTTAACACTCTTTCTTTATCATCTATCCCGTTTCGTTCATCGCGAAGTTCTATTTCAAAGTGTCCATTTAAAACATCCACCCTTTGTCCATTTACAATTAAAACTTCATTTTCAATATACTTATTATTTTTATTTAATACATCGAAAATTACCTTAATCGGTCCTTTTATTTCTCATTTACCACCATAATGCTTTAAATTTTCAGGCGGTTGTAATTGCTTAGGGGTATCTTTAATCCATTGTTTATTAATCCGATCCGATCAATTTTTTTGATCATCATATAAATTATTTAAAGAATTAGCATCATTAACCACATAAGAATAATCTATTTGTAATCGCGATGCTAATTCTGCATTAGATGCATATCGATTATAAAGTTCACTATTTTCTAATACAACCGGGATATTATTTACCACAAGTTGCGATCCTTGATCGATTACACCTTTTATCAACTCCAGCATACTTTCATAATAATTATAACGACTAACTTTATAACTATCATTATCACCACTACTATATAAATTAAGTTTATTTAAAAATTCCCTTAGTTCATCCTTTTTTGTTAAGGTATATCATATCTTACTACTTAGATCATTTTTAATCGAAACGTTATTATATAAAATATCTTTTAAAACTAATTTTAACCCTAATTTATTATTAGTATTAAATGCTGCTTGAAATGAAAACACAATTTTTAAATTACCATAATTAACTGTATAACTTTTGCTATTTACTAGTTGATTAATTTTATCTAAATTACCTTTACCACCAGCATCAGCTACTTCTTTTAATAAATTATTATCATTTAACTTAGAATTTTTACCAGCATCTGTTATCAAATGGATCGCATTATCTTTAATTCAATCTTTAAATACATACTTTACATATTTATTTTGATTATTATTATTAGATATATTATTTAAAACATTATATAAAACTTCAAACTCATCGTTTCTTAAATCATATAAAGAAGTTGTATTATAAGTATAATTTTGTTTTTGTTTAACTTTTAAATAAGTTATATCTGGATCATCTGGAGTATGCGTATTATCATCTAATAATAAAATAGAATTATCGTTTGCTGTTTTAATTCCTTGTATATAAGTCGATGGCCACAAAAAATCTTGTTTTTGTTGATAACTAAATAAATAATTACTATAATATGCCCCTTTTTTATATTCAGGTGTTGGTGTTCACATATTTGTTTGTTTATTTATAGGTTGAATTTGTATTGTTTGTGCTTTTAATGCATTGGTTGGAGGATGTGATCAACTATTACCTAAATTAATCCATAAAATTTTATTATCAGTATCATAATTAGCATATATTAGTCGATTTTCACCATACCCTCAGTTTGATCAAAAAGTTCTATGTCCATAATTAGAATCCCATATTTCTTCAAGTTTAATATTAGATTGGTATGTATGATCTTTATTATAACTAGTAAAAAAATTATTTACTGTTTTTTTGTTAAAAGTATAATAAACTCAGTTATTTTGATTTGCTAAATCTTCTAATTTCATCCCATATTGTTCTAAATAATTTTCTAGTTTTTGTATATTTTTTATACTTATAACATATATATAATAAAGTCCTCTAATTCAACCGTTATCCTTTGAAGTATAATAAATATCATTATCTTGGATTCCTGCTTTTTTAAAAAAAGCATACATATTTTCACTAAAATAATTTTTAAAAAAGTTTTTATTTATTTTTTGATAACTGTTTATAAATCTAACTGCATTACTTTGATCCAAAATCCCCCATTGTCCACTATTTCATTCTTGTAATGTTATTTGTTTTTTCTTGATATTTGTAAATATATTATAAAAATAAACATCATCTCCAGCATCATAAATATCATGATCATAATAACCATAATAATCATCGCGCAAAATATCTTCAACATATGCTTGATTCCAGTATATATTTTTATTATCACCAAAATTAAAATTTAATTCATTATTAATATCTTCTTTATAATACATACTATGATTCAAAAAATCTACATTAGATCTTCATTTCACATCATTAAATGTATAAGAACTAGTATTTACATCCTTTAATCATACATAATCATTATTTCACCTTGCTTTATTTAAAGTTCCAACATTATCTAATGCTACACTTTCACCAAAGGGGTGATTATCATTATCATAAACATAAGAAATAGTATTTAATGTTAAAATAGGGGTCAACATAACCCCTAACATACTAATCTTCTTCAAACCCTTCTTCATTTTCAACCTCCTCTTCATCATACGGATTACCACCATTCATTTCAGTTCTTAAATATCTTTCAAAAGTTTTTTCTATTTTTTCATTTATTTTTTTACTTTTACTTTCGATATTCTTAGCACGTTCATAATTATATTTTTTTAGTTGCGCAAAATAATTTAGATCCTCGACATCACTTTCTTTTAAATTATATAAATTTACCTTTTCATTTTGCATATTTAACAATAAATTTAACTTCTTATCGATAATTTCATTAGTCATTAACAATAAATTAAAGGTATTATCGATATGATTAAAATAAGGAGTCATCGATGCAAACAATGCTTTACGCAAGGCATAAAATAATCGATCTTTACCTTTTTCGATAATTTCCTCTTCATAAGTATTATCGATAACTTTTAACACAATATTTCGCAACACTTCATAAGGAGTTTGTTTTTTTCTTTTTAATGCTGCTTTTCATGCCCAAAGTTTTTCAACATTTTCAGCACCAGTAACACGGGTTGTTATTTGCACAAAATCTTTTTCTTTCATATTATCCTTTCTTAAAGAATAACGATTTTTCATAATCGTTATAATGTAAATTAACTTTATATCTTATATTTTCATTAATCCCCAGCAAACACTGTCCACGTTGCTTTTGCGCTAATAAATTAATTTCGCTAGGAGTTAATGGATTTGCAGAATTTTCATACAGTTCTTTTACAGCATTAATATCATTACTTTTCATCCCTAAAAAGATACTATAATTACAGTTTTGTATGATTCTTGATGCACTTTCAATTACTTCACTACTTGATCGATAATCGCTTGGATTTTGCGTTGTATGAATAGTTGAACCATCGAATTTTCTAATCGTTTTAGTTGCTTCGACAATATAATCTAAGGTAGCAGGATTCTTAGCATTGATATAAATATGTTCTTCATCGATACATAAAATAATTCTAGTTGTAAGTTTATCAATTTCTTCACTACTTAAATATGTTAAATTATGTTCTTGTTTATATAAATTTCGCTTCTTTTCATTTTCGATAAAATTTTGATATATCACTTCATTACAAAAACTTAGCACTAACATAATCCCTAATTTAGCAGAAATATGCTCATTGGTATTTGTTAAGTTGTTCATTTTAAATACAATAAAATCATTTTCTAAATTTATATTTGTAATCCCATTAAACAACATTTCATACTTACCATGATGCAAGAAGGCATTATCAAAACGATCAATTAACATCGAAATAACTTTTTTACGATTCTCGACATTAAAAATGTTTTCATACTTATATTCTTTCATAAAGTTTATAAAATCACTAATGATCGGTCACTGCTCATGTTTTAATTTACTTATATCTTGTTGATAAAAACCATAACTAGCATAAAATTCTTTAAATAACGATTCTAAAATATATCATTCTTCATCGATACTTCATAATGTTTTAAAAAACTTTTCTAGCAATGATACATGCGAATTAATAAGTTGCGCCACACTTAATTCTTCAATATCATCCCTTAGCGCATTTCGAACTTGCATTAGATTAATAGTAGTTTTAGCACCACCACCAATATCAATAATTTGTCCACCAAACTTTCTCGCAAAATCGCTATACTCATTTTGCGGATCGATAATAATTACCTTATTTTTAATCGCTAAATTAGATGCTAGTATTTTAGAAACAATCGTACTTTTACCAATCCCAGAACTACCTAACACCATCATATTATGATTAGTTCGATTACTACTTTTTAAATCAAAAATATCAAAAGATATTGGAGCAGATGATCCTTGCGATAAACCAAACACTAAATTTTTATTATCATTAAATATTTCATATAAAAACGGATAACCGTTACCTAACACATAAGAAGTCATTTGATATGCTAAATTAGATAATTTATAATTTAACGATAAAGAAGTATCAATAAATGCTTGAAATTGTAAATAAGAAAGATTATTTACCTTAATATTTTGCGATCTTAACATAACATTATTTTCCCGTTCTAATTCTTTTAATGTTGTAAAATCATTAGCACTATTAATAATAAAGTAATTTACATCGTAAAGTTTATGTTGTAATTTTGTTATTTGATAAATAAACTCGTCAACAGCCTGCATATCGATATTTGCTTTTAGCATTTTTGTTGCTTGTACTTCAGTCTCGATATTATTTGTAGAATCCATATTTGCTTTATTTAAAATTCTATCAACAGCATTTTTATCATTATATGGATAATGATTGCTAATTATCACCCCATTTAAATTAAAAATCCCAGCACTTCAACTTTGATCCAGTTCATAAGGTAATTTTGAAACCCCTTTAATTGAATAAAACTTATCATTTATCTTAAAATAATTTCTATTAAATACAACTTCGTTATATGAAAATAGTTCATCCAAAATATCGCCACATTCTTCTTCATTTTGTATTTTTGCTAAATTTCTTGTATATCAACTTACTATTTCATCTTCACTAACACCAAAACCTCGATAATTATTTAAAAACTTCAAAAGTTCAACACCCTCGAGTTTTGAAAGATAAATTTTACTTTCTAAAAACTTATTATATATAACTTGTGCTTCTTCGCTAAGTTCTTTAAAATTAGGCCCATTTACAATTAAATAATAATTGCTAACTTGTAAATTTTCATTAATCGAATTTAAATCTTCATAATTAGCATTTAAATAATCATTTCATTTTTCATTATCTATTTTATTTTCATCTAAAAATTTTATATTTTCTTTAAAATTAACATTTTCATCTATTTTTACAAAAGAAAACTTATTATTAAATGAATCTAAACTTTGGATGTAACGAGTTAACATAATTTCTTGTGTTTGTGGATCTTCATTTTCTAAATTAAATCCATGAATCGCAAACACACAAAACATGTTCGAGTTAATATCTTTTTTATTAATCCCTTCCCCCAATGTTTTCTTATTTTGCACAATATCAACACCATACAACCTAGCAAAAGGATTTAACTGTTCACTTGATCTAGCACCTTTACTAGCAAAACGAGTATATTTTTTCGGCGCTAACCAATATAAAAACATTCTATATATTAAATGATATACTTTGCCGTTCGATCCATGATGTGGTAATATTAAAATCCCAAACACCAAAATTAACACTAACCAAAAAACATATTGAACCCAACCTAAATAAAATTTAGCAAAAGAAATATAAGATATCCCATAACTTACAATTAATACAATTAAAAATTCTATCCCATCTTTTAACGAAAACCATTTAGTAAGTTTCATCCAACGTTTTTTTAATCTTTTTGGCTGTAGCATTATTCTTTACCTTTTTCTTGTTGTTCTGGACCCTTTATTTGTTGTTTTATCATTTCATCATAACCATGTTTACCTTTTTGTATTTTATCAAAAACTTTCGTAGCGCCTTTTAATAAAGAAAATCCCGACATTAATTTAACACCTGTTTTTATACCAGTAGCAAGTTTGCTATTTGCTGATTTTTTAACAAAATCACCAAACTTGCTATTAGATAATTTTCGCATAGTTTTATTGTTCATTAATTTCTTTGCTAAATTAGTAGCAAAACCAAGGGGGTGTTTTTTCATAGCAGCCGACGCTAACCCGGCTACAGCACCTCCGGCTACAGCACCTCCGGCTACAGCACCAGCGCCTCCGGCACCCTTAGCGAAGGCTAATCCACGACCAACTTTATATGTTGAACCAAGAGCTCGACCAGTACTACGACCTAACCCTAAACCATTATTAGAGGTCCCGAGTTCGCCACCAATAAATTTAATCATCATTTGCGATAATGTTTTATAAGAAGCCACCGAACCAGTTAAAACTAACAAGGTAGGAATCATTTTTAATCACCCTAAATATGAACTTAAAGAACTTTGGATCAAACCTTCTTCGGGTGAACCATATAAAATAGGAAATTCTTTTTGAAATGCTTTAGAATCGATAAAAGTATTAATTACATTTATAAATATCATTAATAACTTTAAACCAATAACATAAATAGATAATGCTAATAAATTCGCTAAATATTCATCCTTTCATATCGCGACTTTTTTACCACCATCCGAAATCGATCACGGAACCACAAATGGAAAGAACAAAAATAACACTAACAAGTTCAATAATTTTGTTATTACATCGAAAATTATTGAAATAAATGTTTTTACCACTAAAAATAAAAATACTAACATTAACAGCATAAAAACACCCATCCCAATAAAACCATCGACACGATCATATATATTAGAATAAGTTGATCAAGCAAATAATTGCGTAGTACCTTTTAAAGGTTCACCAGTATAATTAGGAAAAAATGCATTTAACATTGCATTAGCAAAATAATTACTTATTGAATCACTAGAACCACCACGAAATACTACATCAGCAATTTTTAAAATTACATAATTTATACCATACACTAAAAAATGTATGATTAACAGCAATCCCACCCCTTTAAAAGCAGTTAAAATCGCCACTTTTAGCATTGATATCGACTTTTCACCTTCAGTATTTAAAGCAAAACGAATCCACATAATTAAAACAATTAACACCCATATTACTAAAGATACAATTAAAAATTGATACCAGGTGCTAGCAATCGATAAATCCGTTTTTTTATTAATATCAAAAGTAAATTTAGATAAACCAAAAAACATATAGTTAGGTAGTTGCAGCGAAAATAAATAAATTAATTTTATTATCAAAGTAATAATATAAATACATATTAATAATGGAATGACTAATATCACATAACCTAAATAACCAATCGAAAATTTAATAATTAAATTAGTTAATGGAGCTAATATAGCACCTAATATAGCACCCATTTTATACCAACATATTTTTTATTTTTGTATTTACCATTATCCCAACATCCATTAACGACTTTTTTTTCGATCCATCAATAAATATTTCACCAGCATTAACTTGTTGCACAATCAACGCGACAATCCCTCAAGCAAATAATAAAAATACTAAACCAATTAAACCCCATAATATTTTACGATTATGTTGTTTACGTTGTTGCGGATCGGCGGTATGCGAATTTTGTTGAATCGACACAATAATAGCAATAATCAGCGCTAGCGCAGCCAAACCAGCGAGCACCCCAAACACACTATTTATAATCGTTCATGTTTGATTAGCGACAGCTCGAAATGTTGAATCATTAATCGATCCATCTTCAAAAAACTTTGTAATTTTTACTAACATAAATCCTTTCATTTTTTACAATTCTTTTATCTTTAATTATCAAACCTTAAAATTTTCATAATTTACACATAATTTTTATTATATAAATATATTAATTTAACACCTTATTAATAATTTCTTTTGCTAGTTTTATAATATTTCTGCATTTTTTAATTCTTGAATAATATCCGATTCTATTTCTTTAATTTCATTATTATATTTTTTATAAATCATCCCATTGATATCAGTAGGTATATCTACATTTCCTTTTACCAAAAGCATTATTTTATCTTTTGGTAATTGTCCATATAATACACCCATTTCAAAAATAACATTTTGTCTAGCCCTTTCTTGTCTTGTTTCCATCCCTAAAACTTTACTATAACCTAAATCATCCGGTGTTAACAAAACAAAAGCAAAAGAAGATATTTTAATATCTCTTATTACACCATCTAATATAGTAGAACCTCCAGCATATTTATCCTTACTTACAACAGGTAAAAGATGAAGTTTTGTTAAAAATAATTGTAATTCTAAAAGGGATTCTCGATCATGTCCATGAACAATATAAATATTTTTATTTTCTTTAACAGTTTTAAAAAACATTTTATTTGTTTGACTATTATCTTCAGTTTTTAAGTTTTTAATTTTATTAATTTCATTAATTAATTTTATTTTTTCTTCTTCTATTCAATTTCCCATAAAACTAATTTTTTCTGTTGATTCATATCAATTAATTGAAAAAGTTAATTTTTTTGCTTGTAAAGAAATATTTCCTAAATTTTCTTTTATTAAAAAATTCTCTTTATTTAAATATACTTTTAATTTATGAATTTGCTCTTTATTTAATATTATTGAGTTCATATTTTTTCCTTAAAATTTTCATAATTTACACATAATTTTTATTATATAAATATATTAATTTAGCACCTTATTAATAATTTCTTTAGCCTTTATTTTATTATTTTTAGCTAGTTCTTTTTTATAATCGCTATAATTAATTCTATTTATCTTATCTAAATTATTTTGCGCATAAATAGTATTTAAATAAGTAAATAAATAGTTATATGATGCAACATTAAATGCTATATTAGCATCTACATCATACCCCGGCAAGAATCCATCAAGTAATGTATCTTTTGCTTCACCATTACCTAACACAGTATACCACCCCAGCACTTCGTTATTAAGTTTTTCATTAGCATCCTTATACATAAACTCGAAATTACTATTTTTACCATAAGGTAGCATATCCACTAATATTTGATTCAATTTTTTTGTTTGTGGGAACACACTTTCAGTCCCAATAAAGTTATTAATATCTAAAATCGCTATTAGAGCACTAGTATATGCATTTAATTTATTTTTAAAATCATTAAATATCTTTTTTTGTTCAACATATCTAACATCATTATTTTTATTAAGTTCTTCAATTTTTTCGATCAATGATGCTTGTTGATCACCGTTTTTCTTATAATCCATAACTTTAAGAGCATCATTTAATTTTTTTAATGCTTGCTTATATTCTATTAAACTAATAAAATATTTTCTTTGATTCTCATCGACGGCCATAAATTTACCACCCGAATCCGTTGCTTCATCCACTAATGATATCGGAGCATATAAAAATAAGTTCTTAGTTTGTAATTTCTTAATATCTTCACTTGGATCTTTAAGGCCATAAAGAGCATCATTTTTTAAAATCTTCATTCCTTTATCATAACTAAACACATCCATTTTTGGATCATACACCCCATTTAAATTAAAAG